>JACPHL010000151.1 GCA_016188625.1 Candidatus Rokuibacteriota bacterium
CGTCGGCCAGGGCGAGGATCTCGGCCGCGAGGATCGCCGCGTTGGCGGCCCCGGCCTTCCCGATCGCCATCGTCGCCACGGGCACGCCCTTCGGCATCTGAGCCATGGACAGGAGCGAGTCGAGGCCGGCGAGGGCCGAGGGGATGGGGACGCCGATGACCGGCAGGAGCGTCTCGGAGGCCAGGAAGCCGGGGAGCGCCGCGGCCCCGCCCGCTCCCGCGATCAGCACCCTGATCCCGCGGGGGCCGGCCTCCTGGACGTAGCGCCGGGTCCGCTCCGGGGTCCGGTGCGCCGAGGCCACGATCATCTCGTAGCCGATCCCGAGGGCGTCGAGGACCGCCCCCGCCTCCCGGAGCACCTCCAGGTCCGAGTCGCTCCCCATCACGATCCCGACCTTGACGGCGTTCCCCTGCCGGGCGCGCTTGGCCATCGTCACCTCCCCGGAGGGCGGCGGAGCGCCCTCTGCCCGATGTCCCGTCGGTAGTGCATCCCCTCGAAGCTGATCCTGGAGGCCGCCTCGTAGGCGGTCTCGACGGCGGCCTCGAGATCCGCGCCCAGGGCGCTCACCCCGAGGACGCGCCCGCCCGCGGTGACCAGCCGGCCCTCGCGGAGCGCGGTCCCGGCGTGGAAGATGACGACGCCGGGGAGCTCCTCGGCTGCCTCGAGCCCCGCGATCGGCTTGCCGGTGGCGTACTCGCCCGGGTAGCCGCCGGAGGCCAGGACCACCGTCACCGCCGCCTCCGGGCGCCAGTGGAGCCTCGGGGGGAGGCCCTCGCCCCTCGCCACCGCGGCGAGGAGCGGCACGAGGTCGCCGTCGAGGCGGAGCATGAGCGGCTGGGTCTCCGGATCGCCGAAGCGGCAGTTGAACTCGAGGACCCGGGGGCCGTCCCGGGTCAGCATGAGGCCGACGTAGAGGAGCCCGCGGTAGGGGCGTCCCTCCGCCGCCATGGCTCGGAGCGTCGGGGTGACGACCGTCTCCAGCAGCTCGTCGGCCAGCCGCTCGCCCAGGGTCGGGACCGGGGAGTAGGCCCCCATCCCGCCGGTGTTGGGTCCCTGGTCGCCGTCGAAGACCGGCTTGTGGTCCTGGGCGAAGGCCAGGGGGAGGGCCTGCTCACCGTCGGTGAGGGCGAAGAAGGAAACCTCCTCCCCTTCCAGGCACTCCTCGATCACCACCCGCTCCCCGGCCCGGCCGAAGACCTTCCCCTCGAGCATCGCCCGGATCGCCTCGTCCGCCTCCGCCAGGCTCCGGCAGACCAGAGCCCCCTTGCCGCCCGCCAGGCCGTCGGCCTTCACCACGAGCGGCGCCCCCAGGGTCCGCACGTAGGCCCGGGCCTCGACGGCCTCGGCGAAGACCGCGAAGCGGGCGGTGGGGACGCCGTACTTGGCCATCAGCTCCTTGGCGAAGACCTTGGAGCCCTCCAGCTCCGCCGCGGCCCGGCTCGGGCCGAAGACCGCCACGCCGCGGTCCGCGAGGCGGTCGGCGAGGCCGAGGGTCAGGGGGAGCTCCGGCCCGACGACGGCGAGGTCGATCCGCTCGCGCGCGGCGAAGGCCGTGAGGTCGTCCAGGGCCTCGGCCTTGATCGGCGCGCACTCGGCGACCCGAGCGATCCCGGGGTTGCCGGGCGCGGCGTAGAGCTTGGAGACCTCGGGGCTCCGGGCGATCTTCCAGGCCAGGGCGTGCTCCCGGCCCCCGCTCCCGACGACGAGCAGTCGCATCAGGACCCCTCCAGGTGGCTCTGGGCGATCTCGGCCCAGCGGCTCCCGGGGTCCAGCTCGAGGTAGCGGCGCCAGTGCCGGCGGGCGTCCTCGACCTGGCCGAGCCGCTCGAGGGCCGAGGCGAGGTTGAAGTGGGCGTCGGCGTAGTCGAGACGGACCTCGAGGGCGCGGCGGTACCAGAAGACGGCGGCCTTGGGGTCCCCGAGGTCGTCGTGGAGCGCGCCCAGGTTGTAGGCGGCCTCGACGCACGCGGGGTCGGCGGCGAAGGCGCGCTCGTAGAGGTCGCGGGCCTCGGCGTACTCGCCCATCCTGTGGGCGAGGAGCCCGAGGTTGTTCCAGGCCGCCGCGTGCCCGGGGTCGAGGGCGGTGACCCGGCGGTAGGCCTCCAGGGCCTCGTCCCTGTGGGCCGGGTCGCCGTCCCACTCCGAGGCGAGGGCGAACCAGTGCTCGGCCTCGCCCGCCGGCGGCAGCAGGGGGCGGACGAGGCCGCGCAGGACCGTCTCCCGGGCGGCCTCGGCCAGCTCCTTGACCGGGAAGTCCATCACCACCTGGCCGGTCGGCTCGAGGAGGACCCCCTCGCGCTCCACCAAAACCTCGCCGCCCGAGACCACCACCCGGCACTCCGCCAGCGGGGCATCCGACTCGGGGAGGAGTCGTCGGAGCGCGGCCAGGGCCTTCTTGATCCGGCGGACGGTCAGCCCCTGCTCGAGGAGGCCGTGGGCCACGCGGAGGCTCACGACCTCGCGGAAGGAGTAGCGCCCCGGGCGGTCCGACGGGTGGAGGAGCCCCAGGCGCCGGAGCTGGTCGGTCCGCCGCGGGGTGAGGCCGAGCAGCCGGCTGACCTCGCGCTGGGTCAGGGCCCACATGGACTAGGTAACTCGGACGGGGGCTTCGCCCCCCAACCGAGCACCCCACGGTTCTGCGGCCCGGGAGCCGACAGGCCCGAGGGAGGCCTCGGCCCCGAGCGGAACGTTAAGCGGAACGGCGCGGGTCCCCGCCGTGAGCGAGCCGGGCGGGGAAGCCGGCTCGCGGGCGGAACACGACCAGGAGGGGCCCCGGCCGGCGAGCCACAGACGGGTGCGCCGTGGAGCGTGTGCAGCGAGGTGTCGAGGCCTCCCCGGGGCGGCGTTCCCTCCGGCGACCGGCCTCGGGCCTGCCGGGGGGCCGACTCCCCAAGATCTAACTCGGACACAACGGGACCTCCAGGGGTGGACGGCTCGGCGGCGTTCGGACAGGGGCTCATCGCGGGACCCTCATGATAGCAGGCTTCCGGGTTGGGGCGCAAATGGACCGGGACGGGAAGGCGCTTGTGGACCCCCCCGTCGGGCGTCTACACTCTCTTCAACATCGGAGGAGCGATGCGGGAGCAGGCTCGAACGCTGATCGGAGGGGAGTGGGTCGTCGAGGCGCTCCGCGCCGAGGGGGTGCGCCACGTCTTCGGGATCCCCGGGATCCACAACCTGGCGATCTACGACGCCCTCCTCCGCCAGTCCGAGATCACCCACATCCTGGCCCGCCACGAGCAGGGCGCCGCCTTCATGGCCGACGGCTACGCCCGCGCCTCCGGCCGGCCCGGCGTGGTGGTGGTGACCACCGGGCCCGGCGCCACCAACACGCTCACGCCGCTCGCCGAGTCGTACGCCGGCTCGATCCCGGTCCTGACCCTCATGAGCGACATCCCCTCGCATCTCATCGGCAAGGAGGTCGGGGCCCTCCATGAGGTGCCGAACCAGATCGACTGCTTCCGGCCGGTCTGCCGCTGGGCCGAGACGGTCCGGGACGGCGCCGCGATCCCGGGCGCGATCCAGGGGGCGTTCCACCTCCTCCGGACCGGACGGCCCGGCCCGATCGCCCTCTCCCTCCCGACCGACCTCCTCACCGCCAAGATCGAGGCGGGCCTGACCCCGCCCCTGAGTGGCCGCCGTCCGCCCTGCCACGTCCGGCTCATCGAAGACGCGGCCCGGCGGCTTGACCGGGCGAGACGCCCCTTGATCGTCGCCGGCGGCGGGGTCGTCGCGGCCGAGGCTGGTCCCGAGCTGGCCGTCGTCGCCCGGAGGCTCCGCGCTCCGGTCATCACCTCGGTAATGGGCCGGGGCGGTCTCCCCGAGAGCGATCCGCTCTGGCTCGGCGTCCTGCCGAACAAGCGGGCGACCCAGGGAGCGTTCGAGGCCGCGGATGTGGTCCTGGCTGTGGGGTGCCGCTTCGCCTACCGCTCCACGAAGGGCTTGCTGCTCAAGCTCGACTTCACTCCCGAGCAGCAGCTCATCCACCTCGACCTCGACCCCGTGGTGATCGGGAAGATCTTCGAGCCCGCGCTCGGGATCGTCGGCGACGCCAAGGATGGCTTGGCGGGTCTCGCCGAGGCCCTGGGGCCGGGCCCGGGGCGCTCGGAGTGGGACTGGGAGCGGCTCGCCGCCGCGCGCCAGGCGCGCAGCCCCCGCTACACCGCCGAGATCGACCGCTTCCTCCGGATCCTCCGCGAGGCGCTCCCACCCGAGGCGATCGTGCTGAACGACCAGACCGGGATCAACTACTGGATGGAGTGGCACTTCCCGGTGCTCGAGCCGCGGACCTACCTCTACCCCGTCGGCTCGGCGACCCTCGGCTACGCGGTCCCGGCCGCCCTCGGCGCGAAGCTGGCCCACCCGGAGCGTCCCGTGGTCGCCGTGGTCGGCGATGGCGGCTTCCTCTTCTCGGTGAACGAGCTGGCGACGGCCGTGAAGTACCGGCTTCCGGTCGTCTACCTGGTCGTGAACGACCAGGCGTATGGCGCCATTGAGTGGCTCCAGGAGCGAATTTACGGCCGATGGGGTGAGACGGAGCTTGAGAATCCCGACTTCCCAGCCCTGGCCCAGGCTTTCGGGGCCGAAGGAGCGCACGTTCGGGACCTCGAGGCGCTCCCCAAGGCCCTTGAGCGGGCCCTCGGCAAC
>JACPHL010000144.1:0-3024 GCA_016188625.1 Candidatus Rokuibacteriota bacterium
CTCACTCGGCCGGGCGGGAATGTCACCGGGGTGACTAATGTCATCCCGGGGCCCGACGTGAAACAGCTCGAGTTACTCAAGCAGGTTGTGCCAGAGCTGACCCACGTGGCCGTCCTGTGGAATCCTGCAGCCTCCGACAAGGCTGGAGAGTGGCGAAGAATCCAGGAGGCAGCGCCCGCGTTAGGCGTGGAGCTTCAATCTCTAGAGGTGCGTAGTTCCGACAAGCTTGAGTCGGCATTCGAGGCAGCCCTCAGGAAAGGGGCGCGGGCCCTCATCGTGCTCTGGGACCCTCTCACCTTCAGCTACGCGAGACGGATCGCGGAGCTTGCCGCAAAGAGCCGGCTGTCGGCGATGTATCCAGACCGGTGGTTCGTATCAGAATTCAGTGGTGGTGGCTTCATGGCTTACGGCCCCAATTCTGAGGAAATGACCCAGCGCGTCGCCGCCTACGTTGATCGGATTCTCAAAGGCGCCAAGCCCGCTGATCTGCCGGTGGAGCAGCCCACAAAGTTTGAGCTCGTCGTCAATCTCAAGACCGCCAAGGCTCTCGGCCTCACGATTCCGCAGTCCGTGCTCAGCCGGGCGAATGAGGTGATCGAATAAGGAGAAGGCTTCCATGGGGCTCAGAACTATCCCGCTCCTTCTCACCCTCGCGATCGGCTTCTCGGTTCTGCCCATATAACGGGCCAAGCCGTCACCATCGACGGCGGCGTCAGGGGGAACTGAGGAGGCGGCGGGCGCGGGCGAAGACGGCGTGGAACATCCGCCGGGTGAGCCGGCCGGTCTGGGTGTTCTGTCGGCTCGGGTGGTAGGAGGCGATGAGGGTCACCCCGTCGGGAAGGCGCCAGGCGCGGTTGTGGGCGAAGCGCGGCGGCGGGACCGGGACGGCGAGCCCCACTTCCCGGCGCGTCCTCAGGTAGGCGTCGAAGGCAACCCTCCCGAGCGTGATCACGACCCGGACCCGCCGCAAGAGGCGAAGCTCTGCGTGGAGGTAACGCGCGCAGTTGGCGATCTCGCTCCGGGCTGGCTTGTTGTCGGGGGGGGCGCAGTGGATGGCCGCCGTGATGTAGGCATCCAGCGGCCTGAAGCCGTCGCCCCGATACCTCGAGGTCGGCTGGGTGGCGAAGCCGTAGGCGTGGAGGGCGCGGGCCAGCCAGTTGCCGCTCTCGTCGCCGGTGAAGATCCGGCCCGTCCGATTCCCCCCGTGGGCGGCGGGGGCGAGGCCGACGATCAGTAGCCTGGCCCGCGCCGCGCCCAGGCTCGGGACCGGCCGGGCCCAGTAGCGCTCGCCGCGGTGGCGCCGCGGCGGGGTCCGGGCGACCGCCTCGCGGTGAGCGACCAGCCGGGGGCAGAGCCGGCAGGCGACCAGCTTGGCCTGGAGGGTCTCGATCTCCCCCATGTCCCTACGGTACTCGTAGGAGGGCTGCACCCCACTTCGGTCGGCCCCGCGGGGAGGGGTCGGCCCTCCGGCGAACACATCGGGCCTGCTTCCCCCCCAAAAAGCTTCACTCGGACGCGGCACTAGGGGCGTGAGGCCCGAGGTACGCCTGGATGACGGCGGGGGCCTGCGCCACCTCTTCGGGCGAGCCCTCGGCGATCTTCTCCCCGTGGTGGAGGACCACCACCCGGTCCGACAGGGTCATGATCGCCTTCATGATGTGCTCGATCATGATGATGGTCGTCCCCTGGGCCCGGATGGCGCGGATCAGCTCCATGAGGCGCTGGGCCTCGGCGGCCCGGAGGCCCGACAGGGCCTCGTCGAGCAGGAGCAGCTCGGGGCGCGTCGCCAGGGCGCGGGCGATCTCCAGGCGCTTCCGATCGGCGAGCGGCAGGACATGGGCGGGGTCATCGGCGCGCGCCTCGAGCCCCACCAGCGTGAGGAGGCGCCGGGCCTCCGCCTCCCCCGCCCCGCCGTCCCGGCGGCCGAAGTAGAGCGGGACCAGGACGTTCTCGATCAGGGAGAGCGCGGGGAGGATCCTGACGAGCTGGAAGGTGCGGGCGATCCCCCGCCAGCAGACCTTGAAGGGCGGGAGGCCAGTGATCGCCTCGCCCTTGAAGCGGACCTCGCCGCGGGCGGGGCGGATGAGCCCGGTGACGACGTTGAAGAGGGTCGTCTTGCCGGCGCCGTTGGGGCCGATGAGGCCGACGATCTGGCCGGGTTCGACGGCGAGGCTCACCTCGGAGAGCGCGGCCAGCCCGCCGAAGTGCACCGACACCCGCTCGACCTCGAGCAGCGGTCGCCCCATCCCACCTCCTCGCCCGCAAGTGGATTTTCAGTATAGCACGGCGCCTTGACACCCCCGGGCCTTGCCGCTAAGGTGAGGGCGCGATGGTCCCGGCCCTCATCCTGAACGGCGGCGCGGGGGCGCAACCCGAGGAGACCGAGCAGCTCCGCGTGGGCTGCCAGCAGGCCCTCCTCGCGGGCTGGGCGCTCCTCGCCGAGGGCGGCGGCTCCGCCGTGGACGCCGTCGAGGTGGCCGTCCGCGCCATGGAGTCGAACCCGATCTTCAACGCGGGCTACGGCGCGGTCCTCACCTCGGCGGGCACGGTGGAGCTGGACGCCTCGATCATGGAGGGGCGCGAGCTGCGCGCCGGCGCCGTGGGGGCCGTGAGCGGGGTGCGCCACCCGATCGCCCTGGCCCGCGCGCTTCTCGACGAGGACCGCCACATCTTCCTCGTCGGCGACGGCGCCCTCGCGTACGCCCGCGAGCGGGGGTTCCCCCTCTGCCGCCCCGAGGAGCTGATCACCGAGCGGCAGCGGAAGCGCCTCGATGCCTGGCGCCGCCGGCCGGTGGAGACGGGCGCCGGGGGGACGGTCGGGGCGGTGGCGATCGACCGCCGCGGCCTCGTGGCGGCCGCGACCTCGACGGGCGGGATGGTCGGGAAGTCGCCGGGGCGCGTCGGCGACTCGGCGCTGATCGGGTGCGGGACCTACGCGGACAACCGCCTCGGCGGCGCCTCGGCGACCGGGAACGGCGAGGCGATCATCCGGGCGGTCCTCGCCAAGAGCGCGCTCGAGATCCT
>JACPHL010000144.1:3032-3997 GCA_016188625.1 Candidatus Rokuibacteriota bacterium
AGCGCGCTCGAGATCCTGCGGGAGCTGGACGACCCCGAGATCGCGGCCCAGGTGGCGATGGACGTCCTGCGCGAGGACGGCCGGGGGGACGGCGGGGTGATCCTCCTGGACTGGCGCGGCCGCGTCGGCTACGCCCACACCACTCCGTTCATGCCCGTGGCCTGGATGACTCCCGCCACCCCCTCCCCCGTCCTCCCATTTTAGGTTGTTCGAGGGGGCAGTGAGGCTCCGCCGGGGGTTCCCGCTCGCTCAACGGGCTCGCCGGGAACCACCGGCGTGAGGCCTCATTCTCTTAAGCCATGAAACTATTATATTACAGCAAGTTAGCCTTCAATGTTTCAGTGAGGGCTCGAGGGTGGAAGTGATCGGGTTGGGCGACGTCCAGGAAGCCCGCCGGCGGCTCGCCGACCTCATCTACCTCTCCCCCTGCGCCTACTCCGAGACCCTCTCGAGCCTCACCGGGAACCGCTGCTACGTCAAGCTCGAGAACCTCCAGATGACCGGCTCCTTCAAGGAGCGCGGCGCGGCCAACAGGCTCCTCGCCCTCACGCCCGAGGAGCGGGCGCGCGGGGTCATCGCGGCCTCGGCAGGGAACCACGGCCTGGCGGTCGCCTTCCACGCCGGCCGCCTCGGGGTCCGCGCCACTATCGTCCTGCCGGAGTGGGCGCCGCTCGTCAAGGTCACCTCGGCCCGCCGCCACGGCGCGCGGGTGGTCCTGACCGGCGCCAACTACGACGAGGCGTTCGCCCACGCCCTCGGCCTCCAGGCCGAGGAGGGGTTGACCTTCATCCACCCCTTCGACGACCCGCTCGTCATCGCCGGGCAGGGGACCATCGGCCTCGAGCTGCTGGAGCAGGAGCCCGACCTCGACGCCGTCGTCGTCTCGGTCGGCGGCGGCGGCCTCATCGGCGGGATCGCCCTCGCGGTCAAAGAGACGCGCCCCGGGGTCCAGGTCTTCGGCGTCC
>JACPHL010000145.1 GCA_016188625.1 Candidatus Rokuibacteriota bacterium
CCTCGATCGCGTCGCCGACCTGCTGCCGACCGGTCTCCAGGAGCTTGGCGCGGACCTGTTTCAACAGCTCGACGCCCTCGGCCTTTACCAACTGGTGTTCGGCCGGCGTCAACACCCCCTTGAGCCGTACGACGACCATGTCCCGGATGAGGTAAGTCTTCACGTCGGTGGGCCCCCGCCCCATGTACTCCCGCTCGAATTTGACGAGGGCCTGGCTGATCTCTGCTTCGAGCTGTCCCTTCGTCTTCCGGGTCATCATGGTATCGCTCGGGACCCTCCGACCCTTATCCCCATCCGGGTCAGCGACACGACCGCTACGCGTTCCGTGACCCTACCCGGCAAACGGTTTCCTGTCAAGAGCTTCCAGCCCTCGGATCGCTTATGAGGATGACCCGAGGGGCGCCCCGGAGCTTGCCGGCGGTGCATCCTTGACAATGGTCACGAAATCACCTATGGTTAGGTCGTACCGGCGGATCTGCCAGAGGGCAATTTCCTCAGGGAAAGGGCCAGCTGGGATATAGGTCGGTGGGACGTCCCGTGGGGCGTCCCGCCGGCCTTTTTTGTCGTCCAAAAAGACCGGAACGGGAGACACGATGATATCGGACATGCATGGAAGAGCTGGTGGCGGGGACGGAGACCGCCGATGGGGGGGCCACGCGATCTGGATGGGGTCCGCGTCCGCCCTCGCCCTGCAATGGCTCATGATCCGGGGGAGCGGGCTCCACCTCCCACCCGCCCTCGAGGCCCTCTCCTCCGGGGCGGGGATCCTCGGCGCGGCCTTCATCCTCTCGTGGGCGGCCGAGGTGGCGCAGCTCGACATCCCGCGAAGCCTGGCCATCGCCGCCCTGGCTATCATCGCGGTCCTGCCCGAGTATGCAGTGGACCTCTACCTGGCTTGGCAAGCCGGCCGCGATCCCGCCTACGTGGGATATGCGACGGCGAACATGACCGGCGCCAATCGTCTCCTCATCGGCATCGGCTGGGCGGCGCTGGTCCTCGTCCTCTGGCTCAGGAGTCGGGCCAGGGAGACGGAGATCCGCCTCGAGCCTGGCCATCGGGTCGAGCTGCGCTACCTGCTCCTGGCGACCGCCTACTCCTTCGCGATCCCCGCGAAGGGCACGCTCTCCTCCCTGGACGCGGTGGTGCTCCTCGGCCTCGCGGGCCTCTACTTCCGGGCGGTCGCGCGCCAGCCGATGGAGCCACCTCACCTGATCGGGCCGGCGGTCCTCATCGCGCGGCTCGGGACTTCCCCTCGGAGGGGGATCACCGCGGCCATGTTCCTGTTCTCCGGGCTCGCCATCCTGCTGGCCGCGGAGCCCTTTGCCGAGTCCCTGATCGCCACCGGAAAGCTACTCCGAGTTCCGGAGTATCTGCTCATCCAGTGGTTGGCGCCCCTGGCCTCTGAGTCCCCGGAGTTCATCGTCGCGATTCTGTTCGTTCTTCGCGGCAGCGCGACGGCCGGCCTGGGGATCTTGCTATCGTCCAAGGTGAACCAGTGGACGCTGTTGGTCGGGGCCCTCCCCGTCGCTTACTGCGTCTCCTTGGGGCGGATCTCGGGCATGCCGCTCGATGCCATTCAGGTGAAGGAGATATTCCTGACTGCCGCCCAGTCCCTGTTCGGGGTCATGGTCCTCGCTTCCTTCTCCTTGTCCCTGAGGGAAGCCGGGCTCCTCTTCGTCCTGTTCTCCGGCCAGCTCCTCACCCAACTCCTTCCCCAGATGCTTCCGGAGCTGTTCGCCGGGATCCCGGGCTTCGCCTTCACGGCGGGATACGTGTTTGCCTACGCCTATCTCGGGTTCTCCGCTGTCCTCCTGGGCACGAGCCCCGACACCCGGCGGGGCATCCTGGGTCTCATCAGGCGACCGCTCGAGGGCCCGGCGCCTGGCCACGCCATCAGGCATCTGCCGAGTCCGGGAAGGAAGAACCTGTCCTAACTTCCCGGGAGGTGTTCCCATGGCCCCCCCGCGATTCACTGGCCAGGATGAAGAGTCGCTCGCGCGGTTGGAGTTCGAGCGGGCGTGCCAGGCGATATCGGCGCGCCGCGGCGAACGCGCGGCTGTCAGCAGGCGGGTGGCGAGGGCTTACGGGATGCTCTGCCCTCGATGCGGGAGCGAGCTCGTGCGGATCCGGTACCGGGGCATCGAGCTCGACAAGTGCTCGGCGTGTGAGGGGATCTGGGTCGGTCGCTCGGACCTGGAGCGGCTGGAAGCGCCTGGGGACTCCTTCGTCTCAGGTATGCTGAAGATCTTCCGTGGGCTGGATCCGGGGACCCGAGGCGACCGAGAACTGGACCATGACCGGCCCTTGCCAGGTGAGGCCACCGTGCTGGGACGACTTGGCGCGCTCTTGGGGATAGGGATGATCCTCGGGATTCTCGTCTGGACGTTCTTCTTTAGTCGCTAAAGAGCTGCTACCTAACCCGGCCCGCGGCGGCTCCGGGGGCCCTCCCGCCGGAGCCCGAGGAGGGCGATCTTGGCCTGGAGGGTGTTCCGGTGCAGCCCGAGGACCCGGGCCGTCTGGGTCTGGTTCCAGTCCGTCCGCTCGAGGGCGCGGAGGATGAACTGCTGCTCGAACTGCCGGCGCGCCGCCCGGAGGGTCCCGGCCGCCCCCCCGCCCTGCCGGCCCACCAGGAGATCCAGGGGGAGGTCCTTGGGCGAGATCACCCCGCCGTCGGTGAGGGCCACGGCCCGCTCGATGACGTTCTCCAGCTCCCGGACGTTGCCCGGCCAGTCGTACCGCTCCAGGGTCGCCAGGGCCGGCTTGGTGAGCCCGCGCACCGGCTTGCCGAACTCGCGGGAGTACTTCGCCAGGAAGTGCCGCACCAGGAGCGGGATGTCCGAGCGCCGCTCGCGGAGCGGGGGGACGTGGATGGTGACGACGTTGAGCCGGTAGAAGAGGTCCTCGCGGAAGCCGCCCTCGGCCACCACCCGCCGAAGGTCGAGGTTGGTGGCGGCGACGATCCGGACGTCCACCTTCACCCCGTGCGTGCCGCCCACGCGCTCGATCTCCCGCTCCTGGAGGGCCCGGAGGAGCTTGGCCTGCAGGTCCATGCGGAGGGCGCCGACCTCGTCCAGGAAGAGGGTCCCGCCGTGGGCCAGCTCGAACTTCCCCGGCTTCCGCGCGTAGGCCCCGGTGAAGGCCCCGCGCTCGTGGCCGAAGAGCTCGGACTCGAGGAGCTCGGCGGGGATGGCGGCGCAGTTGACCGCCACGAAGGGGCGCTCCCGGCGGGGGCCGTGACGATGGACGGCGCGGGCGATCAGCTCCTTGCCCGTCCCCGACGCGCCGGTGACCAGCACCGTAACCGGGGTGCGGGCCACGTGGGCGATCACCTCGTAGATCTTCGCCATCGCCCCGCTCTGCCCGACCAGGTCCTCGAAGCCGTGCCGGCGCGCGAGCTCGCCCCGGAGGTAGAGGACCTCCCGCTCCAGGGCCCGGCGCTCCACGGCCCGGCGGACCACGGCGCCGAGCTCCTCGAAGTCGAAGGGCTTGGTGAGGTAGTCGTAGGCCCCCAGCTTCATCGCCTCCACGGCCGTCCTGACGGTCTTGACGGCCGTCACCAGCACGACCTCGACCGCGTCGTCGAGGGCCTTGACCCGCTGGAGGACCTCGAGCCCCTCCATCCCGGGAAGCCGGATGTCCAGCAGGACGAGGTCCACCGGCCGGCTCTCGACCACCTGGAGGGCCGAGGGGCCGTCCGGGGCCTCGAGGACCTCGTAGGCGTCCCGGAGGTATTCACGCAGGGTCGCCCGCACCGCGTCCTCGTCGTCCACCACCAGGACGACCGGGCGGGGCGAGCCGTCCGTGGGCTCCGGGCTCACTCCTTCCCCTCGGCGGCCCGCATGACTAGGTACAAGCCGCGTCCGGCCCGCTGCACGTAGAGAAGCACTTCCCCACTGGGGCCGACCCGCCCCAGCGCCTCCTGATAGGCGTCCGGGTCGGCCACCTTCCGCCGGTTGACCTCCAGGATGGCGTCGCCGGGTCGGAGGCCGGCCCGGTCGGCCGGGCTCCCCGCCGCCACCCGGAAGACCAGGACCCCCTCCTGGGCGCTCAGGTTGAACTCGCGGGCCAGCTCGGGGGTCAGCGGCTCTACCGTCAGGCCCCACCGCTCGGGCGGGGCGACGGCGGCGACGGCCTCGGCCGGCTGCTCGCCGATAGTGACGGCGAGGGTCTCCCGGCCGCCGTCCCGGACCACGGTGATCCTGGCGAGCTGCCCCGGGGCGGTGGCGGCCACCAGGCGCTGGAGCGTGGGGACGTCGGTGACGGGGGCCTCCCCGTACGCGACGATGAGGTCGCCGGCCCGGAGCCCGCCCCCCTCGGCCGGGCTCCCGGGCATGACGTCGGAGACCAGGACGCCGCTCCGCGGCGGGAGGCCGAAGCTCGGGGCCAGCTCCTCGGTCAGCTCCTGGATGCGGATCCCGAGCCATCCCCGGGTCACCTTCCCCCCGGCGACGAGCTGGGGGAGGATCGCCTTCACCATGTTGACGGGGATGGCGAACCCGATCCCCTGCCCCACCGAGACGATGGCGGTGTTGATCCCGACGACCTTCCCGTCGAGGTTGAGGAGGGGGCCGCCGGAGTTGCCGGGGTTGATGGCCGCGTCGGTCTGGATGAAGTCCTCGTAGGTCGTGACCCCGACTCGGGCGCGGCCGGTCGCGGAGATGATCCCGACGGTCACCGTGCTGTCCAGGCCGAAGGGATTGCCGACGGCGATGGCCCACTGCCCGATCCGGAGCCGGTCCGAATCCCCGAGCTCCGCCACGGGGAGGTCATGCTCGGCGTCGATCTTCAGGACCGCCACGTCGGTCTTGGGGTCCCGCCCGACGACCCTCGCCGGGAACTTCCGCTTGTCGGAGAGGCGGACCTCGATCTCGTCGGAGCCCTCGATGAGATGGTTGTTGGTGACGATGAGCCCGCGCCTGTCCACCAGGACCCCGGAGCCCTGGTTTCGGCTCTCGGGCCTGCGGCGGAAGAAGCGCTCGTAGAACTCCTCGCCGAAGAACTCGCGGAACCGCTCCGGTGGCTGCCCGGGCGGCCCCTCCCGCCGGGCCGCCTTCTGGACGGCGCTGACGTTGACCACCGCCGGCATCACCCGCTCGGCGACCGCGACGAACGCCCGCTCCAGGGCCTCGAGCAGCGCCCTCGGCTCGACCTGGGGGGCGGCCGGGGCCTCGGCCCGGGCCGCCGGGACGTTCGCTCCCGGGCGCGGATCCGGAGGACGCGGTGCGTGCCCGGGGTCAGCGGGGCCGCCTGTCCCCGGCGAAGGCCGACGACCCAGAGGACCTCGTCGCCCCCGACGAGGAGCGCCAGGCGGTCCCGCCGATGGCGCAGCACCCGCTCGTCGATGAGATAGGCGGAGAGCGCCTTCCCGCCGGGCCCCCCGAAGGGGACGAACCGGTCGCCCGGGCGGCGCGGCCTGAGGACGAGGGGTCGCGGCAGGGCGTCCCAGTCGAAGAGCGCCTCCCAGCGTGGGTCGGCGGGGAGGGGCGCCGGCGGGGCGAGGAGCTCGGCGGTCAGGGTGAGGCCGAACGGCGCCGCAACCGTCTCGCCCGGGACCGCGAGCGGGACCGGCGCGGGGGGCGCGGCGGGACGGGGGAGGTGGAGCCCCTCCCGGACCCGCTCGACCGTCTGGCCTCCTGGCAGGCGGACCCGGCTCCCCTCGCGCCCCTCCTCGAGGAGGGCGGCCAGGGCGGCGAGGTGGGTCGCGCGGAGGCCCGGGAGCCCGGCGAGGTCGATGAGGGCTTCACGGAGGCAGGCCTTCTGGGCCCCCGGCGGAAGCCGGCGGAGCGGCTCGGCCAGGACGAGCCAGCCCGAGGCCTCCTCGCGGACGAGGTCGGGGAGGAGCTGGCGGACCAGGACGCGGAGCGCCTCGGCGGCCTCCCGACACCCGTGGGCGACCCGCGCCAGGGCCTCCCCGATCCGCGGTGAGTAGTGGGCGGCAAGGAGCGGGAGGAGGTCGTGGCGGAGCCGGTTGCGCAGGAACTTGGGGTCGGCGTTTGTGGCGTCCTCGATCCAGGGGAGCCCGTAGGCGCGAAGGTGAGCCAACACCATGGCGCGCGTGGCCTCGAGGAGCGGGCGGATCACGCGCCCCCGGACGGGCGGGATCCCGGCGAGCCCGAGCGGACCGGCGCCCTGGAGGAGCCGCATCAGGACGGTCTCGGCCTGGTCGTCGGCGGTGTGGCCGACCGCGATCCGGCCCGCCCCGATCAGGGTCGCGCGCCGCTCGAGCGCCCGGTAGCGGGCGAGACGAGCGGCCTCCTCCGGGGAGCGCCCCCCGCCGAGGGCGACCGTGACGCGATCGACCGAGACCGGGAGGCCGAAGCGGCCGGCGAGCTCCTCCACGAAGGCCGCGTCCTGATCCGCCTCGGGGCGGAGGCCGTGGTGGACATGGGCCACGTGGAGGGAGAGCGCGTCGGGGGCGGCGAGGAGGTGAAGGGCGTGGAGGAGGGCTACCGAATCGGGGCCGCCGGAGACCGCGACCAGGACCCGGTCCCCGGGCAGGAGCATCCGATGGCGGGCCGCGGTGGCCCGGACCGTCGCCGTGAGGAGCGTCTCCCCGGACCGGGGCCGGACTCCAGGTCCTTCCATGCCCCCTTCCCCGAGCGGCTAGGAGTGCGCACAGCCTCCCTGTAGGCCGACCCAGACCCCGCCAAGTGGCAGGCCTCGAACGCCTGCTGTCGGTGGCCGGCGGAGACGGCCACGATGACGCTCGGCTCGCCGATCTCGAGGCGTCCGATCCGGTGGACCATGGCCACCCGCTGGACGTCCCGCCAGCGCCGGGTGACCTCCTCGCCGATCTCCTTCATCTTCGTCTCGGCCATCTCCGGGTGGGCCTCGTACTCGAGGTGGAGGACCCGCCGCCCCCCCGACTCGGCCCGCACGACCCCCAGGAAGACGCAGACAGCCCCGGCCTCCGGGACCGTCACGGCCTCGGCCAGCGCCTCGGGATTCAGCGGCTCGGTGGTGATGTGATACATAGGTCTCCCCCGCCGCTCACCGGTGGGAAGCAGGCCAGCTCTTCGCCGGGCGCCAGGGGGCGCGAGGTCTGGACGTACTCGTTGCCGACGGCGAAGAGGGTGAAGGGGCGATAGCCCGCGAGCCCCGGGTGCCGGGCCGCCACGGCCCGCCAGACCTCCTCCACCGTGGCCCCCTCCGGAACCTCGACCTCCACCCGGTCCCGCCCCACCGCCTCGCGGTAACGAGCGAACAACCTCACGCTGACCTTCACGGCGATGCGCCTCCCCCTCCGGTGACGATGCTGGATAGGTGCGCGGCCCATTATAGCAGAGCCCTCCGAAGGCCGAAACCCCGCTTCTCCCGAGCCTCCCTCTAAGCCTCCCTCTAGCTTAGCGCCGCTGGCGGGGTCCCCTTCGGGAAGGCCGGGCGGGGCCCCTCTCGGCCTCCAACCGGCCTCCCCGCGGCGGACTACCGGTGCCCCTCCGGGCACCTCGCGCGGCTCCGCTGCGGGACCGCACATCGGGGACCGCGGTCCCGCTCCCTCGCCCCGGGCTCGGGCCGCTCCGCCGC
>JACPHL010000142.1 GCA_016188625.1 Candidatus Rokuibacteriota bacterium
CCAACTCCGAGACCATCTCCCGCCTGACCGAGTAGTACACGTACCGCTCCTCCTTGCGGCTCTGGATCAGCCCGGCGCGGCGGAGCAGGTCCAGGTGGTGGGAGAGCGTGGGCCCCGGCACCTCCAGGGCCTCCTGGATCTCTCCCGCGGGTACCTCGCGCTTTGCGCGAACCAGGAGGAAGAACGCCTGGAGGCGGGTCAGGTGGGCGAGGGCCCGAAACGCCTCCACGTGGGGGGGGCTGGCCTCCAGCGTGGCCGCTTGTAATTCCATGGTTCGAAAACTATCAAATCAAGAGCGTTCTGTCAAGCGGAATCTCGAGCGGACCCGGGGGTGGTTGACGGGGTGGCTGTCGTGACGGGGCTGACGCTTCACGGGACGATTGTCCTTCGGGCAGGGCCGAGCCCGCGGGGCCTTTGCCGGATCGTCGGGATTGTCTTTTCCGGGGGCGTGTGCTAGTGTTTGTCTTCACAAGGGACGGGCGGCCGGTTTACTGTGGAGCCGAAATCCCCCTGGCGCGCCCTCGGGAGCCTCGGGACGGTCGGGCTGACCTTCGTCGTGGCGACGGTCCTGGGGGCGCTGGTTGGCTACTATCTGGACCGTCTCTTCGGGACCTCGCCGTGGCTCTTCCTCCTCTGCCTCCTCTTCGGGATCGCCGCGGGGTTCCGGGAGTTCTTCCGGGTGATCGCCGCCCTGGACCGCGAAGAGAAGGACGATGGACCTTCGACTCCTGCGAACGGTTGAGCGGCTCGGCTGGACGCTGCTCCTGGGGATGAGCCTGCCCGCCGTCCCTCTGCTCGGGGCCCCGGTGGGGCTGGGGTTCCTGGCGGGAGGCGCGCTCGCCCTGGCCAGCTACGCCTGCCTGGTCCGGGTCGGCCGCGGACTCCTCGCCGCGACGGGGTCCGGCGCCCTGGCGTGGTGGTGGCTCGGCTCCGCCCTCCGGCATCTGGCCGCCTTCGCCGTGCTCGCCCTCCTGTTCTCGCGGGGAGGGGTCCACCCGCTCGCGGTGGCCGCGGGGCTCGGCGTCCTGCCCGTGGTGTTGATCGCCCTGGGCCTCCGGCCCAGCCCCGAGGGGTAGCGCCGTGGAGGCGATCGAGCACCCTCCCATCCTGCAGCTCCCCGGGATCCCGGACCACGTCACCTACACCTGGCTGGTGATGCTGATCCTGCTCGGGCTCGCCTTCCTGGCGACCCGCTCGATCCAGCTCGTCCCGCGCGGGGTTCAGAACGCGATGGAGGTGGTCATCGAGCAGGTCCTGGGGCTGCTGGACGACGTGGTGGGGCACGAGGGGCGGCGCTACCTCCCCCTCATCGCCACCCTGGGGCTCTTCATCCTCGCCTCGAACCTCATGGGGCTGGTGCCCGGGATGGTCACCCCCACGGGGAACCTCAACACCACGGCCGCCTGCGCCCTCATCGTCTTCTTCACCTATCACTGGATCGGCATCCGGCGGCACGGGCTCCTCGGCTACGCCCGGCACTTCGCGGGGCCCGTCCCCTGGCTCGCCCCCCTCATGGTGCCCATCGAGTTCTTCAGCCACCTGGCCCGCCCCCTGTCCCTGTCCGTCCGGCTCTTCGGGAACATGACGGGAGGCCACATCCTCCTGGCCGTGATCTTCTTCCTCCTGGGGCTCGACGGGCTGATCGGCTGGGCCGGCGCGGGGTCGCTCTGGGGGCTCGTCATCGGGGGCCCGGCCAGCCTGATGATGGTCCTCTTCACGGTGGGGTTCCTCTTCCCCCTGAAGATGCTGGTCGCCCTGCTGCAGGCCTTCATCTTCGTGATGCTCTCCATGGTCTACATCGCGGGAGCGGTCGAGGAAGCCGAGCACCATTGAGCGCCCGAGCGTCCGGGGACGATCCCCCCCGGCGGGAACGGAGGCGCGCGACGTAGGCAAGAAAGGAGGAGATCCCGTGCTGACACGATTGGTGGTGGGGCTGTTCGTGGCGGGGCTGGTGCTGGCAGGCTCGGGGGTGGTCTGGGCCGCCGAGGCGGCCGCCGAGGGGGCGAAGGGAGGCTGGATCGGCCCGTTCTCCGTCCTGGCGGCGGGGCTGGGGATGGCCCTGGCCTCGGGGCTGTGCGGCCTGGGGCAGGGGCGGGCGACGGCGGCGGCGGTGGAGGCCATGGCGCGGCAGCCCGGGGCGGCCGGTCGGATCCAGATCGCGATGATCATCGGTCTCGCCCTGATCGAGTCGCTGGCCCTTTACGTCTTCGTGATCGTCGCCATCCTGCTCTTCGTCCAACCCCTCACCTGAGGGGCGCCTGCCGCCGAGGACCGGGATGCCGCGACCGTCCTTCAAGATCCCGAAGGTGCCGGAGATGACCGTCCGGCGTCTCTCGATCTACACCCGCTGCCTCGCCCACCTGGAGGAGGACGGGGTCAAGACCGTCTCCTCCCAGGAGTTGGCCGAGCGCTTCGCCCTGAACTCCGCCCAGGTCCGGAAGGACCTGGCCTACTTCGGGGAGTTCGGGATCCGGGGGATCGGGTACTACGTCTCGAACCTCCGGGCGGAGCTCCAGCGCATCCTCGGGCTCGACCGGGAGTGGCAGGTCGCCCTGGTCGGCTACGGGAACCTGGGCTCGGCCCTCTTCCGCTACCGCGGCTTCGCCCAGCAAGGGTTCCGGATCGCGGCCATCTTCGACGAGGACCCGGCCAAGGTGGGCAAGGCCGTCGACGACCTCACCATCTTCCCCCTGCGGGACCTCCCCCGCGAGGTCCGCGCCAGGGGTCTGCAGCTCGCGATCGTGGCGGTCCCCGCCGAGTCCGCCCAGCTCGTCACCGACCGCCTGGTCGCGGCCGGCATCAAGGCGATCCTGAACTTCGCCCCTACCCGGATCAAGGTCGCCAAGGACGTCAGGCTCAAGAACGTGGATCTGTCGATCGAGCTCGAGGGCCTGAGCTTCTACCTGGCCCAGGGGGTACGCCAATTGCCGTCGCCGCGCTGACGGCCCCCCGGGAGGGGCCTGGAGCCGGACCGGGGACGCCGAACCGTCCTGACGCCGCCGTGTCGTCTCGCCTCCTCACCCATCCACGCTTCCGCCTCGAGGCCTGGACCGCCCTCGGGGCGGCCCGCCGGGCCCTCGAGGCCGCGCCGCCCCGCCTGAGCCTGGAGGGGCTCTGGGGCTCGGCCAAGGCCCTGGCCCTGGCCGGACTCCTCCCCGAGAGGCCGAGCCTCGTCCTCGCCCGCTCCGCCGCCGAGATCACCCGGCTGGCCGAGGACCTCCGCTTCTTCGCCGCCGCCCTCCGGGTCGCGGCCCCCGAGCGCGTGCTCGCCTTCCCGCCCGCCCACGCCGCCTTCTGGCGGGGCGGCCAGCACCGGGAGGAGGAGGCGGAGCGCGCAGCCCTCCTGGCCCGGCTCCTCCGCGGCGAGCCCTGCTGGGTGATCTCGAGCCCCGAGGGGCTCCGGGCCCGGCTCCCCGCCCCCGAGACCTTCCGCGCCCGGGCCTTCCCCCTCTCGACCGGGATGGCCATCGATCGCGAGGCCCTCGCCGAGCGGCTCGCCGCCGCCGGCTACGAGCGGGTGGAGATGGTGGCCGAGGTCGGGCAGTGGAGCGTGCGCGGCGGGATCGTGGACCTCTTCTCCCCGGCCCGCCCGACCCCGGTGCGCCTCGAGCTCTTCGGCGACGAGGTGGAGTCGCTCCGGGCCTTCGACGTCTCGACCCAGCGCTCCACGGGGGCCCTCGAGACCGTCACGGTCCTCCCCCTCCTCGAGGCGATGGACGGGGGGACGACCGTGTTGGAGTACCTCCCCGCCTCGGCGCCCGTCGCCTTCGAGGATCCGAGCGTCCTCGACCCCCGGGAGGGCGCGCTCGACCTCGCGCCCCTCCTGGCGGGCCGCACGCGGATCGAGCTTTCGCTCCTGACCGGGGGCGAGCCGGCCTACGGCCTCGACACCCGCTCGGTGGGCGGGCTCCGCGGCCAGTTCCGCCACCTCGCGGCCCAGATCGCGGCCTGGCGGGCCGAGGGGTTCAGGGTCCGGCTCGTGGCCCCGGAGCCGCAGCAGGTCGAGCGCCTGCGCCGGATCCTCCAGGACCACGACCTCGAGGCGGCCCCCACCGAGGAGCTGCTTGGGCCGGAGCCGCTCGCCCTCCTCCAGGGGGGCGCCAGCGCCGGCTTCGAGTGCCCGCCCCTCGGCCTGGTCGTCCTGACCGAGACCGAGCTCTTCGGGGGCCGCCGGCGCCCGGTCCGGCGCCCCGCCTACCAGCGCGGGAGCGGGGTCACCGCCTTCACCGATCTCGCCCCCGGCGACCTCATCGTCCACGCCGAGCACGGGATCGGCCGCTACGCCGGGCTCGCCACCCTGAGCGTGGACGGCCAGGAGGGGGATTACCTCCTCCTGGAGTACGCCGAGGGGGACAGGCTCTACCTGCCGGTCCAGCGCCTCGGGGCGATCTCGAAGTACGTCGGGACCGAGGGGGTGCCCCCGCGCCTGGATCGCCTGGGCGGGACGAGCTGGCAGCGGGTGAAGGAGTCGGTCCGGGCCTCCCTCCGGGAGATGGCCCAGGAGCTCGTCGCCCTCTACGCCCGCCGTCGGGTCGCCGAGGGGCACGCCGTCGGCGAGTTCGAGGCGGCCTTCCCCTTCGAGGAGACCCCGGACCAGGCCGAGGCGATCCGGGAGGTCAAGGCCGACATGGAGCGACCCCGCCCCATGGACCGCCTGGTCTGCGGGGACGTCGGGTACGGGAAGACCGAGGTCGCCCTCCGGGCGGCCTTCAAGGCGGTCATGGACGGCAAGCAGGCGGCCGTGCTGGCGCCGACGACGATCCTCGTCCAGCAGCACTGGGAGACCTTCAAGGAGCGCTTCGGGCCGTTCCCCGCGCGGGTGGAGATGCTCTCCCGCTTCCGGACCCCCCGCGAGCAGAAGGCCGTCCTGGAGGGGCTCCGGACCGGGACCGTGGACGTGGTGATCGGGACCCACCGCCTCCTCTCCCGGGATGTCGCCTTCAAGGACCTCGGCCTCCTGGTCATCGACGAGGAGCACCGGTTCGGGGTCGGCCACAAGGAGCGGCTCAAGCAGCTCCGGACCAGCGTGGACGTCCTGACCCTCACCGCGACCCCGATCCCCCGCACCCTGTCCATGGCCCTCTCCGGGATCCGGGACCTCTCCGTCATCGGGACCCCGCCGGCCGACCGGCTGGCCGTGGAGACCGTGGTCGCGCGCTTCGACCCGGCGGTGATCAAGGAGGCCATCGAGCGGGAGCTGGACCGGGGCGGCCAGGTCTTCTTCGTCCACAACCGGATCCAGTCCCTCCCCTCCCTCACCCGCTTCCTCCAGCGCCTGGTCCCCCGCGCCCGCATGGCCGTGGCCCACGGCCAGATGGGGGAGCGGGCCCTGGAGTCGGTGATGCTCCGCTTCGTCCGGGGCGAGTACGATCTCCTGGTCTCCACGGCCATCGTGGAGTCCGGCCTCGACATCCCGGCCTCCAACACCATCGTGGTCAACCGCGCCGACCGCTTCGGGCTGGCCCAGCTCTATCAGCTCCGGGGGCGCGTGGGCCGGGATCGGCTCCAGGCCTACGCCTACTTCCTCATCCCCGCCGACGGGCGGGTGGACGAGACCGCGGCCAAGCGCCTCAAGGTGATCCAGGAGCTGACCGAGCTCGGCTCGGGGCTCAAGCTGGCCCTGCGGGACCTGGAGATCCGGGGGGCCGGGAACCTCCTCGGGGCCGAGCAGCACGGCCACATCGCCGCCGTGGGGTTTGATCTCTACCTGAAGCTCCTGGAGCAAGCGGTGCGGGAGCTCCGCGGCGAGCCGGCCGAGGCCGAGGTGGATCCGGTGGTGACGGTGGAGGTCTCCGCCTACCTGCCCGAGGGCTACGTGACGGAGCCGGCCCAACGCCTCGCGCTCTACCAGCGGCTGGCGACGGTCGGCGCCGGGGCGGAGCTCGAGGCGCTCCGGGCCGAGCTGGCCGACCGCTTCGGGCCGCTCCCGCGGGTGGCCCGCCAGCTCCTCGACGTGGTCGCCCTGCGCGTGCGCGCCAGGGCCCTGGCCCTCGAGAAGCTCGAGGCGCGGCGCGGCCTGGTTCGCCTCACCTTCGCCCCCACCACCCCGGTGAAGGTGGACCGGCTCCTCGCCCTGCTCAAGGCGCGGCCCGGGGAGTCCCGGCTGGTCCGGGAGTTCGTCCTCGAGGTCGCGATCCCGACCGGCCCGTGGCCCCAGGTCCACGCCGCCCTCCTGGACCTCCTGGCGGAGCTGGGATGAGGCGCCTCGGGCTCGGCCTCCTCGCGACGCTCCTGGCCGGGTGCGGGCTCTTCGCCCGGACGCCTCCGCCCATGCCGCTGCCGCCGCCCCCCGAGTCCTCGGCCCGGCCCGCCCCCCGGACGGCGAGCCCCGCGCCGCCCGCCGACGCCGGCATCGTGGTGGACCGGGTCGTGGCCGTCGTCAACCAGGACGTCATCACCCTCTCGGAGCTTCAGGAGGCGATGGCCCTGTTCCTCCAGGAGCACCGCGAGAAGCCGCCCGCGCCCGGGGAGCGGCCCGGGTTCGAGCGGGAGGTGCTCGAGCGGCTGGTGACCCACCGGCTGCAGGTGCAGGAGGCCCGCCGGGAGAAGCTCGAGGTGGACGAGGAGGAGCTCCGGGAGGCGGTCCAGGAGTTCGTCGCCAGGAGCGGCATGGATCGGGTCCAGCTCGAGGCGCAGCTCCGACGCCAGGGGCTCTCCTGGGAGGCCCTCCGCCGGGAGGTCCGCGACCAGCTCCTGGTCCGCAAGGTGGTCCGCCGGCGGGTCGGCAGCCGGGTGTCGGTGACCGACGGGGAGGTGGAGGAGCACTTCCGGGAGAACCGGGAGAAGTTCGAGACCGGCCTCAAGTTCCGCGTCCGGCACCTCGCCGTCCTGGCGGCCCCTCCCGACTCCGACGCCGCCTGGGCGCGGGCCCGGGACGCGATCGAGGAGCTCGCCCGGGCGCTCGGCGAGGGGGCGGAGTTCGCCGAGCTGGCGCGCCGGCACTCCCAGGACCCCTCGGCCAGGGCGGGGGGCGACCTGGGGGAGCTGGCCCGGGGCGAGCTAAAGCCGCAGTTCGAGGAGGCGATCCTGAAGCTGGAGGTGGGCGAGGTGACCCCGCCCATCCGCTCGGCGTCCGGCTTGCACCTCTTCAAGCTCGAGGACCGGGAGGAGCTCTCCGCCCAGGCCGAGGCCCAGATCCGGCAGCAGATCCGCGAGCTCCTCTACCGGCGGAAGTTCGAGGAGCGGCACGAGGCCTGGCTCCGGGAGATCCGGGGCCGCGCCCTCATCTCGCTCCGGCCCGAGGACGCAAAAAGGGATTGACACGCCCGGCGGCGCATGGTAGAAGTTTCCAGGTAAGTCTTGTCGTCCCCGTTGGATACTCACTCCCTGACGGATCCTCGCCGCAGACGCTTGCAACCAGAGGTGACGGTGTCCTCGGCCCGTACACCCCGTGCGCGTCCGGGAACCGTCTGATCCCCGATCCCGGACCGAGGGGCGGCACCCGGAGATCGCCCATGGCTAGAGGAGGGAAGCCCGTGGCATCAGGCACGATCGGGATGAACCTGACCGAGCTCAAAGAGAAGACGATCCCGGAGCTGAACGGCATCGCCCGGGAGCTGGGGATCCAGGGGGTCTCGGGCCTGCGCAAGCAGGAGCTGATCTTCAAGATCCTCCAGGCCCAGGCCGAGCGGGACGGGCTCATCTTCGCCGAAGGGGTCCTGGAGGTCCTCCCCGACGGCTTCGGGTTCCTGCGCGCCCCGGGCTACAACTACCTCCCCGGGCCCGACGACATCTACGTCTCGCCGTCCCAGATCCGGCGCTTCGACCTCCGCACGGGCGACACCGTCTCGGGCCAGGTCCGGCCGCCCAAGGACACCGAGCGCTACTTCGCCCTCCTGAAGGTGGAGGCGATCAACTTCGAGAGCCCCGAGGCCGCCCGCGACAAGATCCTCTTCGACAACCTCACCCCCCTCTACCCCCAGGAGCGGATCCGCCTCGAGCACGACCCCGAGGATCTCTCCACGCGGGTCATGGACCTCCTCACCCCCATCGGGAAGGGGCAGCGGGGGCTCATCGTCGCCGCCCCCCGCACGGGCAAGACGATGCTCCTCCAGGCGATCGCCCACGCCATCGCGGTGAACCACCCGGAGATCTACCTCATCGTGCTCCTCATCGACGAGCGGCCGGAGGAGGTCACCGACATGCTGCGCTCGGTGAAGGGGGAGGTGATCAGCTCCACCTTCAGCACAAGAAGGCCGTGGTGATCCTGCTGGACTCCATCACCCGCTTCTCCCGGGCCCACAACGCCGTCATCCCGCCCTCGGGGAAGGTCCTCTCCGGCGGTCTCGACGCCAACGCGCTCCAGCGGCCCCGGCGCTTCTTCGCCGCGGCGCGGAACATCGAGGAGGGCGGGTCGCTCACCATCATGGCCACGGCCATCGTCGACACCGGCAGCCGGATGGACGACGTCATCTTCGAGGAGTTCAAGGGGACCGGCAACATGGAGATCCACCTCGACCGCCGCCTGGTGGACAAGCGGGTCTTCCCCTCCATCAACATCGAGCAGTCGGGGACCCGGAAGGAGGAGCTCCTCATCGAGCGGGACGACCTCCAGCGCATCTGGCTCCTCCGGAAGGCCCTCTCCCAGCTGAACCCCGTGGAGGGGATGGAGCTCCTCCTGGACAAGCTCAAGATGACCAAGACCAACAAGGACTTCCTCGCCTCGATGTCGAGCCTCGGCTAGATGCCTCGGAGGGGGGCGCTGCCCCCCAACCGATCACCCCACCGGGCCTGCGGCCCGGCGGGGACCCCGATCCAAGGGCCCTCCCGGCAAAGCCGGGCCGTTCGCCCTTCGGCGAACGGCCCGGGCCCTACCTCCCCCCAGGGTGCGCGGGCCAAGCCCGCGCTCGGAGCGGACCACCCAGTCCGCGAGGCGAAGTCGAGCGCGCGAGCCGCACAGCGTCACTCGGCACGGACATTTCGGCCCGGCGGCCTCGCCCCGATTTTTCGGCTCCTCCCGGCGCCCTGGTGTGGTAAACTGACTAGTCTCGATCCTTTGCCAGGAGGGATCCTCTCGTGAAGGCGGGCATTCATCCGGAGTACGTCGATACCGTCATCACCTGCGCCTGCGGGGAGGTCATCCACACCCGCTCGACCCGGCCCACCATCCGGGTGGAGATCTGCGTACCGGCGCAAGGGGGCGTAGTCGGCCCGAGCCGGACGTTGGCCGGTCCGGAGGACGAGACGGCTCAGCAGAAGGGCCTCCGCGGTGGGCTCCCCGGGGGGTGGCCCGCCGGTCTCCCAGCCATCCGGTCCCCTCGCGCATCCCGCCGCTCTCCCCTTCCGGTCCCCGGCCGCGGCACCACCTCAGAGGTCGTCCGTGTTTGAGAAGCTCCGGCTGTTCGAGGCCCGCTACGAGGAGTTGGGCCGGCTCCTCGGGGATCCGGCGGTCATCGCCTCCAAGACCGAGTACGCCCGGCTGGCCAAGGCCCGGGCCGAGCTCGAGGAGGTGGTACAGGTCTTCGGAGAGTACAAGGTGGTCCTGGCCCGCATCCAGGAGGCCAAGCGCATCCTGGCCGAGGAGCCGGATGCCGAGCTCCACCAGCTGGCCGAGGAGGAGCTGGCCGACTTCCGGGAGCGGGAGGCGGCCCTGGAGCGGCGCCTCAAGCTCCTCCTCGTCCCCCGGGACCCCGCCGACGACAAGAACGTCTTCCTCGAGATCCGGGCCGGGGCGGGCGGGGAGGAGGCGGCCCTCTTCGCCGCCGACCTGGCCCGGGCCTACGCGAAGTACGCCGAGCGTCAGGGGTGGCGGGTGGAGATGATCGCCAGCCACCCCACCGGGGTGGGCGGGTTCAAGGAGGTCACCCTCTTCCTCCAGGGGAAGGGGGCGTGGAGCCGGCTCAAGTACGAGCGCGGGGTCCACCGCGTCCAGCGGGTCCCCGTCACCGAGTCCAGCGGGCGGATCCACACCTCGACGGTCACGGTGGCGGTCCTCCCGGAGGCCGAGGAGGTGGATGTCCGGATCGAGGAGAAGGACCTCAAGATCGACGTCTTCCGCGCCTCGGGGCCGGGTGGGCAGGGGGTCAATACCACCGACTCCGCCGTGCGGATCACCCATCTCCCGACCGGCCTGGTCGTCACCTGCCAGGACGAGCGCTCGCAAATCAAGAATCGGGCCAAGGCCCTGCGGGTCCTCCGGGCCCGCCTGCTCGAGCAGGCCCAGGAGGAGCAGCGGGCCCAGATCGCCGCCGACCGCCGGCGCCAGGTGGGGACCGGGGAGCGGAGCGAGCGGATCCGGACGTACAACGTCCCCCAGGGGCGGGTGACCGACCACCGGATCGGCCTGACCCTCCACCGCCTCCCGGAGGTCCTGGAAGGGGACTTCGCCGAGCTGGTGGATGCCCTCCAGGCCTCGGACCAGGCCGGGCGGCTTCAGGAGCTGACCCGATGAGCCACCCGCTTTTCCCTGTCGCCACCCACCCCTGGTCCCGGGCGGTGGGGGGGCTTGGGGGGGGAGCGACGCCGCTCCCCCCCAAGGTGGACCGGTGAGCGCCGTCGCGACCTCTCGTCCCGGCCCGCTCCTCCGGACGGCGATCGGACGCCTCCGGCGGGCCGGGCTGGCCACGGCCCGCCAGGACGCCGAGCGCCTCCTGGCCGAGAGCCTCGGAACCACGCGGCTCGGCCTCTACCTCGAGCCCGACCGGGTGGTCCCCCCGGACGCCCTCGATGAGTTCCGGAGGCTCCTCGACCGCCGCGCCCGGCACGAGCCGCTCCAGTACCTCGTCGGGTGGGAGGAGTTCCGAGGGCTCCGGCTCCGGGTGGGGCCCGGCGTCTTCATCCCGCGTCCCGAGACCGAGCTCCTGGTGGAGCGCGCCCTGGCCCTCCTCCCGGATCGGCCCGCCCGGGCGGTCGATCTCGGCACCGGTTCCGGGGCGGTCGCCCTGGCCCTGGCCGTGGCCCGCCCGGCGGTGTCGGTCTGGGCGGTGGAGCGCTCGGCCGAGGCGCGCGCCTGGGCCCGGGCCAATATCGGCGGCCTCGGGATGGGGGAGCGGGTCCGGCTCCTCGCGGGAGACCTCTGGGGTTCGCTGGCGGGGCACGGCCTCGAGGGGACCGTGGACCTCGTGGTCTCGAACCCCCCTTACATCCCGGCCGAGCAGCTCGCGGAGCTCCCCGAAGAGGTGCGCGCCCACGAGCCGCTCGAGGCCCTGGACGGCGGCCCGGGCGGGCTCGCTTTCCACCGGCGGATCCTGGACGGCGCCCCGGCGTTCCTCCGGCCCGGGGGGTTCCTGCTCCTGGAGATCGGGGAGGGGCAGGCGGCGCCCCTCGGGGAGCTGGCGGAGGCGGGAAGGGCCTTCGAGGCGCCGGTCTTCCACCGCGACCTCCCGGGGATCGAGCGGGTCCTGGAGGCGAGGCGCCGATGACGTCGCTCGAGATCGAAGGCGGCGTCCCGCTCCGCGGCGAGGTGGCCGTCTCCGCGGCGAAGAACGCGGCCCTGCCGATCCTCGCCGCCTCGCTCCTCACCGAGGAGCCGATCCACATCGAGAACCTCCCCCGCCTGGCCGACGTCCGGACCATTTCCCGGCTGCTCCAGGGGCTCGGCACCGAGATCACCGAGGCCGACGGCGGCGCGGTGGTCCGGACCCCCCGCCTGACCGGCCACGAGGCCCCCTACGAGCTGGTCTCCACGATGCGCGCCTCCGTCCTGGTCCTGGGCCCCCTCCTGGCGCGCAGCGGCCGGGCCCGGGTCGCCCTGCCGGGGGGGTGCGCCATCGGGGTGCGCCCGATCGATCTCCACCTCAAGGGCCTCGAGCGCCTCGGCGCGGAGATCACGCTCCGGAACGGCTACGTGGAGGCCCGGGCGAGGCGCCTCGTCGGGACCCGGATCAGCTTCGACCTGGTGACCGTCACCGGGACCGAGAACCTCATGATGGCCGCGGCCCTGGCCGAGGGGACCACCCTCCTCGAGAACGCGGCCCGCGAGCCCGAGGTCGCCGACCTCGCCCACCTCCTGATCGCCATGGGCGCGAAGATCGAGGGGGCGGGGAGCGAGCGGGTCGAGATCCAGGGGGTCTCCGGGCTCGGCGGGGCGCGCCACCGGATCATCCCGGACCGGATCGAGGCCGGGACCTTCCTGGTGGCGGGGGCGATCACCGGCGGGGAGGTGACCCTCCGCGGCGCGATCCCCGATCACCTCACCGCGGTCCTGGCGAAGCTCGAGGAGGCCGGGGCGGCCGTCCAGAGCGGGGAGGACCGGGTCCGGGTCCGGGGCCCGGAGCGGCCGCGGCCGGCCGATGTCATCACCAACCCCTACCCCGGGCTCGCCACGGACATGCAGGCCCAGTTCATGGCCCTCCTCGGGCTGGCCGATGGGACCAGCGTGATCACCGAGACGATCTTCGAGAACCGGTTCATGCACGCCGCCGAGCTCCGGCGCCTCGGGGCCTCCATCGAGACCGAGGGGAACCGGGCGGTGGTGCGCGGGGTCCGGGGCTACCAGGGGGCGCCGGTCATGGCCACCGACCTCCGCGCCTCGGCCTCCCTGGTCCTGGCCGGGCTGGCGGCGCGCGGGGTCACGACCGTGTCGCGGGTCTACCACCTCGATCGCGGCTACGAGGCGATGGAGGTCAAGCTCGCCGGGCTGGGGGCCCGGATCAGGCGGACCCGATGAGCCACCCGCCTCTTCCTGTCGCCCCCCGCCCGCGCCCCCGGGCGGTGGGGGGGCTTGGGGGAGGAGCGACGCCGCTCCCCCCCGAGAAGGTGGACCCGTGAGCGCGCGCCCCCGGATCACCCTGGCGCTCCCCAAGGGGCGCCTCCTCCGCCCGGCCTTGGAGTTGCTGCGGCGGATGGGGGTCCGCGACATCCCGGGGCCGGAGTCGCGCCGGCTCATCTGGGAGGACCCCGATCGGGGGCTCCGCGTCCTGATCCTCAAGCCCGCCGACATCCCCACCTATGTCGAGTACGGGGCCGCCGATCTCGGGATCGTGGGCAAGGACATCCTCCTCGAGCAGGCTCCCGACGTCTACGAGCCCCTTGACCTCGGCTTCGGCCTCTGCCGGCTGGTCGTCGCCGAGCCGCGCGAGCTCTGGGAGCGGGACGACCCCTCCAAGTGGGCGTGGGTGCGGGTGGCGACCAAGTACCCGACCCTGACGGAGCGCTACTTCTCCGAGCGCGGGGTCCAGGTGGAGGTCATCCGTCTCGACGGCTCCATCGAGCTGGCGCCCCTGGTCGGGCTGGCCGAGCGGATCGTGGACCTGGTCGCCTCCGGCGAGACCCTCCGGGAGAACGGGCTGGTCGAGGTGGCCGAGATCGTCCGCTCCACCGCCCGGCTCATCGTCAACCGGGCCGCGCTGAAGACCGCGCACGGGGCCGTGAGCCGGCTCCTCGAGGAGATGAAGGCGGAGGTGCGAGGGTGATCCGCCTGCTCGAGACCGCCACCGACGGGGCGGCGCGGATCCTCTCGGCCCTGACGCGGCGGCCGGACGAGGCGGGCGAGGAGGTCCTGGGCCAGGTCCGGGCGATCGTGGAGGAGGTCCGCCGGCGCGGGGATCAGGCGTTGCTCGAGTTCACCAAGCGCTTCGACGGGGTGGCCCTAGAGCCTCGGGAGCTGGCGGTCTCGGCCGAGGAGTGGGCGGGCGCGACCCGCGCCCTCGAGCCCGCCCTGGCCGAGGCGCTGGAGACGGCCGCCAGGCGGATCGAGGCCTTTCACCGCCACCAGCTCCCGCGCTCGTGGTGGGTCCGGGACGAGCACGGCTCGCTCCTGGGCCAGCAGGTGACCCCACTGGATCGGGTGGGGTGCTATATCCCCGGGGGGAGCGCCGCCTACCCCTCCACCGTCCTCATGAGCGTCATCCCGGCGCGCGTGGCCGGGGTCCGCGAGATCGTCCTGGCGACCCCACCGGGCCCGGACGGCCGGGCGAGCCCGGCGGTCCTCGCCGCGGCCCGCCTCGCCGGGGTCCAGGAGGCCTACAAGATGGGCGGGGCCCAGGCCATCGCCGCCCTGGCCTACGGGACCGAGAGCATCCGGCCTGTGGACAAGGTCGTCGGCCCAGGGAACCTCTACGTGGCCCTCGCCAAGCGCCTGGTCTTCGGCCGGGTGGGGATCGACCTGATCGCCGGGCCGAGCGAGGTCGTGGTGGTGGCCGACGAGAGCGCCGAGGCGGCCTGGGTCGCGGCGGACCTCCTCGCCCAGGCCGAGCACGACCCCCTCGCCCGGGCGGTCTGCCTCACGCCGAGCCGTGCCCTGGCCGAGGCGGTCCGGACGGAGGCGGCGCGCCAGCTCCCGGCCCTCCCCCGCCGGGCGATCGCGGCCCAGGCCCTCGCGGAGCACGGCGCGGTGGTCCTCACGCGCGACCTCGCCGAGGCGGTGGAGCTCGCCAACGGCCTCGCCCCCGAACATCTGGAGCTCCTCGTGGCCGACCCCTTCGCCTGGCTCGGGCGGGTCCGCCACGCGGGGGCCATCTTCCTGGGGCGGCACACCCCGGAGGTGGTGGGGGACTACGTGGCGGGGCCGAACCATGTCCTCCCCACTGCCGGCACGGCCCGGTTCGCCTCGGCGCTCTCCGTCGAGGAGTTCGTGAAGCGCTCGAGCGTCATCCACTACTCACCCGCCGGGCTCCGGACGGCCTGGCCGCATCTGGCCGTTCTCGCCGACGCGGAGGGGCTCCGGGCCCACCGCGAGGCGGCGCGGATCCGGCTCGACAGGGAGGCGAGGGACTGACCATGGCGCGACGACGCAGGCGGCGGGGGGGCGCGAGGCCGGGCAACGCGGGCGGCGCGGCCGTGGGCCGGCTGGCCCGGATCGAGCGGAAGACCCGGGAGACGGAGATCCTCCTCCAGCTCAACGTGGACGGGACCGGGGAGGCCTCGGTGGAGAGCACCATCCCCTTCCTCAACCACATGCTCGAGGCCGCCGCCCGGCACGGCCTCCTCGACCTCAAGGTGGACGCCCGGGGGGACACCGAGGTGGACCTCCACCACACCGTGGAGGACGTGGCCATCTGCCTCGGCAAGGCCTTCGCCGAGGCGCTCGGGGACAAGCGCGGGATCGTGCGGTTCGGGACCGCCTTCGTGCCCATGGACGAGACCCTGGCCTCCGTCTTCCTGGACGTCAGTAACCGCCCCTACCTCACCTTCAACGTCCCCCTGACCAAGACCAAGGTGGGCGACTTCGACCTCGACCTCTTGAAGGACTTCTTCCGGGCCTTCGCGATGAACGCCCAGGTCACGCTCCACGTCAACCTCCACTACGGGGAGAACCTCCACCACATCGCGGAGGCGATCTTCAAGGCCTTCGGGCGGGCCCTGGCCGAGGCGACCCGGCTCAACCCCCGGATCGAGGGGGTCCTCTCCACCAAGGGGACGCTGTGAGCCGGAGGCGGCCGTGATCGCCGTCGTGGACTACGGGCGCGGGAACCTGGGGAGCGTGGTCAAGGCCCTCACGCGGGTCGGGGCCGACGCCGTCATCACCCAGGACCCCGAGGTGGTGGCCCGGGCGGGCGCCCTCATCATCCCCGGGGACGGCGCCTTCGCCGACGCCATGGCCAGCCTCGACCGGCTCGGCCTCGTCGGCCCCCTCCGGGCCCACCTCCTGGCGGGGCGGCCGTTCCTGGGGATCTGCCTCGGGTATCAGCTCCTGTTCACGGAGAGCGAGGAGTTCGGGCTAGCCCGCGGCCTCGACGTCATCCCCGGCGCGGTCCGGCGCTTCCCCAAGGGGCTCAAGGTCCCCCACATGGGCTGGAACCGGGTCGAGCACGACGGCGGGATCGCCATCCTCGAGGGGATCCCGAGCGGGGCGTACTTCTACTTCGTCCACTCCTACTATCCCGAGCCCCAGGACCCGAGCCTCGAGACGGCAACCTGCACCTACGGGGTCCGCTTCCCGGCGGTCGTCGCCAAGGGCGGGCTCTTCGCCACCCAGTTCCATCCGGAGAAGAGCCAGGCCTGGGGGCTCCGCCTCCTGGCCAACTTCGCCGGGTACGTGGGGCGGGCGGCATGATGGTCATCCCCGCCATCGACCTCCGGGGCGGCCGGTGCGTCCGGCTCGTCCAGGGGCGGCCTGAGGCCGAGACCGTCTTCGCCGAGGACCCGATCGCCGTCGCGCGCACCTTCATCGAGCGGGGGGCCGTGCGCCTCCACGTCGTGGACCTGGACGGCGCCTTCCAGGGGGCACCCAGGCACACCGGTCTCATCGCCGAGCTGGCGGCGGCGGTCCCGGCCCCGATCCAGGTCGGGGGCGGGCTCCGCGACCTCGGCGCCCTCGAGGCGGTCTTCGGCGCGGGGGCCCGCTGGGTGGTCCTCGGGACCCGCGCGGCGCTAGAGCCCTCCTTCCTCCAGGAGGCGTGTCGGCGCTACCCCGACCGGATCCTCGTCGGCGTGGACGCCGTCGATGGCCGGGTCGCCGTGGACGGCTGGACCCGGGTCCTCGAGCTCGACGCCGAAACGCTCGCCCGCGCGGCGGCGGAGGCCGGGGCGGCGGCGGTGATCTACACCGACGTCCTGCGCGACGGGACGGGCGAGGGCCCGAACCTCGAGGCGACGGCCCGGCTGGCCCGGGCCAGCCGGCTCCCCGTCCTGGCCGCGGGCGGGATCGCCCGGCTCGACGACCTCCGGCGCCTGGCCGCGATCCCCGGGGTCGCCGGGGCCGTCGTCGGCCGCGCGCTCTACACCGGCGCCATCGACCTCGAGGCCGCGCTGGCGTGCGCGCGGGGGGCGTGATGCTGGCGAAACGGATCATCCCCTGCCTGGACGTCAAGGACGGCCGGGTCGTCAAGGGGGTGCGGTTCCTCGACCTCCGGGACGCCGGCGATCCGGTCGGGGCCGCGTGCGCCTACGACGTCCAGGGGGCGGACGAGCTGGTCTTCCTGGACATCACCGCCTCGGCCGAGGGGCGGGCGATCATGCTGGAGGTCGTCCGCAGGACCGCGGAGGCGATCTACATGCCCCTGACCGTCGGGGGCGGGCTCCGGACGGTCGAGGACGTCCGGGCCCTGCTCCGCGCCGGGGCCGACAAGGTCTCGCTGAACACCGCCGTCCTCGCGCGCCCGGCCGTGATCCGCGAGGCGGCCGAGCGCTTCGGGAGCCAGTGCATCGTGGTCGCCATCGACGCCAGGCGGCGGGACGACGGCTTCGAGGTCTACTCCCACGGCGGCCGGCGGCCCACCGGTCGCGACGCCGTGACCTGGGCCCGGGAGGCCGAGGCCCTCGGGGCCGGGGAGATCCTCCTGACCAGCATGGATCGGGACGGCACGCAGCACGGCTACGACCTCGAGCTGACCCGGGCCGTCGCCGAGGCGGTCTCCGTCCCGGTCATCGCCTCCGGCGGGGTCGGGCGGCTCGAGCACCTCTGGGAGGGGCTCGTCCTGGGCCAGGCGGACGCGGTCTTGGCGGCCTCCATCTTCCACTTCGGCCGGCACACCATCGGCGAGGCCAAGGCCTACCTCGCCGACCGGGGCGTGCCGATCCGGCTGGAGGGGGCGTGAGGGAGCTCCGCTTCGGCCCCGACGGGCTGATCCCCGCGGTGGTCCAGGAGGCCGGGACCGGCGAGGTCCTCATGGTGGCCTGGATGAACGCCGAGGCCCTCGCCGCCACCCTCGAGACCCGCTGGACCCACTTCTGGTCTCGCTCCCGCCAGGCCCTCTGGCAGAAGGGGGAGACCTCCGGCCACCGCCAGCACGTGGAGGCGGTCTACGCCGACTGCGACCACGACACCCTCCTCCTCCTGGTCCACCAGGAGGGGGCGGCCTGTCACACCGGGAGCCGGACGTGCTTCTTCACCCGCCTGGACGCCGCCGACGGCGCCCCGGGCGGCTGGGAAGGGGTCGGAGGGATCCTGGAGGTCCTCGAGCGCACCATCCAGTCCCGGAAGGCCGCCCCCCGTGAGGGCTCCTACGTCGCGGGGCTCCTCCGCCAGGGGGAGGCGGCGATCCTCAAGAAGCTCGGGGAGGAATCCGCCGAGGTCCTCCTGGCGTCTACCCGAGAGGGGGATGAGCGACTGGTCGCCGAGGTGGCGGACCTCTGGTTTCACACCCTGGTGCTGCTCGGCCACCGGGGCATCCCGCTCCGGCGGGTCTACCAAGAGCTCCTCAGCCGTCATCGACCGGATGCCGCGCAGGAGGGCTAGTGGCCGCCTGGCGGGGCGCCCTCTCCGGGTGGCGATGGGCGTCCTCGGCCTCCTCGTGGCTGGATGCGCGGCGGGGGGCCGGATCGTCGATGGGGACTACGTGCATCCGGGCAAAGGGTATCGGGTGGGGCTCCCGGAGGGGTGGACCGCGGAGCCGGGGACCCCGGACCTGGCCCTCCGCCACCCCGCCCTGGGGGTGTCGGTGATGGTCCACGGGACCTGCGAGGGGCGTCCCCCCAGCCGGCCCCTCCCCCTGCTGGCTCGCCACCTCCGCTTCGGGCTGCGCGACGTGGAGGTCGAGCGCCAGGAGGAGACCCGGCTCGGGGGGTACCCTGCCCTCGAGACCCACTGGCGGGGTCGCCTGGACGGCCGCCCCGTCCAGGGGCGGGGGGTCGTCGTGAAGACCCGCGGCTGCGTCTACGATCTGGCGGTGGTGGCGCGTCCTGACGCCTTCGAGCAGGCCCAGGCGGCGTTCGACCGGCTGCTCCGGAGCTTTCACCTGATGGGGGGGACGCCATGAGGGACAGCCAGGCTGCGGTCTGGGACCGTGGGCTCCGGCAGCTGGCCGGGTACTACGGAGGTCTCGGGCTCCTCGCCTGGGACGTCGGGCGGAACCTCGCCCTCCCCCGGGCCTATCTCCCCCTCGTCGTCCAGGAGCTCGACGTCATGGGCGTCCGCTCCCTCACCGTCGCCAACCTGGCCGCCATCTTCACGGGCATGGTTCTGGCGCTGCAGTCGGCCGTCCTGATGGCCCGGTTCGGCGCCGAGCTCTACATGGGCCCGGTGGTCGCCCTCTCCGTCCTCCGGGAGCTCGGGCCCGTCCTGACCTCGATCCTGGTGGGCGGGCGGGTCGCCTCGGGGATCACCGCCGAGATCGGCTCCATGAAGGAAACCGAGCAGATCGACGCCCTCAGGGTGATCGGGGTGAACTACGTCAAGCGGCTGATCGTCCCCCGGGTGCTGGCCGCCCTGATGGTCTTCCCCCTCCTGACCGTCCTGGCGGACTTCCTGGGGATCGTGGGGGGGATGTTCATCGCCGTCTTCGAGCGGGGTCTGGACTACGTGATGTACTGGCAGACCATCTTCCAGCTCGTGGTCCTCCGTGATCTCCTCGCGGGCCTGGGCAAGACCCCCATCTTCGCCGCCCTCATCACCCTGATCGGGTGTTACAACGGCCTGCGCGCCACGGGAGGGACGGTGGGGCTCGGGCGGGCGACCACGGCGACCGTGGTGCAGGTGACCCTCGCGGTGATCATCTCGGACTTCTTCCTCACCCGACTCTTCATGCTGGTCGGCGCCTAGCATGGATCCGGCGGTGCAGCTCGAAGGGGTGTGGAAGACCTTCGAGGGCCACCGGGTCCTCGAAGGGTTGGATCTGGTGCTCCCCCGGGGCGCGACCCTGTCGGTCATGGGGGGGAGCGGGACGGGGAAGACGGTGCTCCTCCGGCTGGTCGCGGGCCTCATCCAGCCCGACGCCGGGCGGATCCAGGCCCTGGGCGAGGAGATCGTGGGGCTCCGGGAGGAGGCCCTCCTCCCCCTCCGGCGGCGGATGGGCTTCGTCTTTCAGGGGGCGGCCCTGTTCGATTCCCTCTCGGTCTTCGAGAACGTCGCCTTCCCCCTCCGGGAGCACACCGCCCTCGGGGAGGCGGCGATCGCCGACCGGGTCCATCGGGCCCTCGAGATGGTCGGACTCGAGGGGGTGGACCGCCTCCCCCCCGCCGAGCTCTCGGGCGGCATGCGCAAGCGCGTGGGGATCGCGCGGGCCCTCATCCTGGACCCGGAGCTGGTCCTCTACGACGAGCCGACGGCCGGCCTCGACCCCGCCAACGCGCGGCTTATCGCCGAGCTGATCGGCGCCCTCAAGGCCCGCCGGGTCTCCGAGACCGCCATGGTCGTCACCCACGACTTCGAGTTCGCGGCGACGGTGTCGGACCAGGTCGCCCTCCTCCACCGGGGCCGCCTGGTCGAGGTCGCCGATCCCGAGGCCCTCCGCACCTCGGCGACCCCGGAGGTGCGGGCCTTCCTGGCCGGGGAGCTGGCCCGGTGAGCGACGGCCGTCCCGCCCTCCAGCTCCGGGTCGGGGTCTTCATCCTGGTGGCCCTCGGGGTCTTCGTCGTCCTGGTCTACCTCTTCGGGACCCAGGCCGGGCTCTTCGAGCGGCAGTACCGGCTGGTGGCCGAGTTCTCCAACATCGGCGGGCTCCTGGATGGGGCCACGGTCCGGCTGGCCGGGGTCCCGGTCGGGCGGGTGAGCGAGATCCGCCTCCCGGAGACCGGGGCGGGGAGGGTCCAGGTGGAGCTGGCCGTGAGCCAGCGGGTCCGGGATCGCATCCGTCAGGATTCGGTGGCGCGGATCGAGACGCGGGGGCTCCTCGGGGACAAGCTCATCGAGATCGGCCTGGGGGGCCCCGAGGCGCAGCCCCTCCGGGAGGGGGAGCGAGTCCAGACCGAGGAGCCGCCGGATCCCCAGCAGCTCCTCGCGCAGGGGGCCGCCCTGCTCAAGAACCTCCACGGCGCTGCGGAGCAGCTCGGCCAGGCCCTCGGGACCTTCGCCGAGAGCGGGGCGATCGAGGAGGTCGCGCGGGCCGCCCGCTCCCTCCGGGCCCTGGCGACCGAGGTCGAGCGCGGCCAGGGGCTTCTCCACCGGTTGATCTACGACGAGCAGGGAGGCCGGCTCCTGACCGAGGGGGAGGCCTTCCTCCGGGAGGCGCAGGCCGCGGCCAGCCGGCTCGGCCGGATCGCTCGGGAGATCGAGGAGGGGAAGGGTCCCCTCCACGCCCTGATCTACGGGGAAGGCGCCGCGCTCGCCCGGCTCGATCAGATCCTGGCCACGACCCAGCGGCTCCTCGGGCGCGTGGAGCGGGGGGAGGGGGCGCTCGGGCTCCTCCTCCAGAGCGAGGAGGCCGCCCGCTCGGTCCGGCGCCTGCTCGTCGCGGCCGAGGCCCTCGCCGCCGGCGTCGAGCGCGCCCAGGCGTCCGACGGGCTCCTCCAGGCGCTTCTCTTCGATCCCGAGGGGAAGCGTCTCCTCGCCGACCTCCGGACGACGGCCCGGAACTTCCGGGAGGTCTCGGACCGGCTGGTCGGCGGGCAGGGGCTTCTCGGCGGCCTCCTCAGGGAGGGCGGGGAGGAGACCGCCCGCGAGCTGGCCCAGGGGATCGGGCGGCTCGGGCGGCTGGCCGAAGGGCTCGGGGGGGACGAGGGGCTCCAGGAGGCCCTGAGCGACTTCCGGATCGCCATGGGGAATCTCCGGCGGCTCACCGAGCGGGTCGAGGCCGGCGAGGGGACCCTCGGGGGGCTGATCCAGGATCCGACCATCTACGAGAACCTCGCCGCCTTCCTCGAGGGGGCGCAGCGGAGCTGGCTGCTCCGGGCGGTCATCCGCTCGGCGATCACGGCCGGCGGGGCCGGGGAGGGGCGCTGATGCGGGAGACGACGGGCTTCCGCTGCCAGGCGTGCGGCTACGCGACGCCGAAGTGGCTCGGCCGCTGCCCCGACTGCGGGGAGTGGAACAGCCTGGTCGAGGAGCGGCGGGTCCCGGCCAAGCCCGGTGCGCGCCCCCGTCCCCCGGCCGCCCGGCCCGTGCTCCTCGCCGAGATCTCCGCGGACGGGGCCGAGCGGGTCCGGACCGGGATCGGGGAGTTGGACCGGGTCCTCGGCGGCGGGGTGGTGGCCGGCTCGCTGGTCCTCATCGGCGGCGACCCGGGGATCGGCAAGTCCACCCTCCTCCTCCAGGCCTCGCGGGCCCTGGCCGAGCACGCCGGCCCCGTCCTGTACGTCTCGGGCGAGGAGTCGGCGGCCCAGGTCAAGCTCCGGGCCGAGCGGCTCGGGATCGGGGCGAAGGCCCTCTACCTCCTGGCCGAGACCGCGCTTGAGGAGATCGAGGCCCAGGTGGCGGCGCTGGCCCCCCGGTTCCTGGTCGTGGACTCGATCCAGGCCGTCTACCTCTCCGGTTTCGAGTCCGCGCCGGGGAGCGTGGGGCAGGTGCGCGAGTGCGGGGCGCGGCTCATGCTCCTGGCCAAGAGCCGGGGGGTCTCCACCTTCCTGGTGGGGCACGTGACCAAGGAGGGGGCCCTGGCCGGCCCGCGGGTCCTCGAGCACATGGTGGACACGGTCCTCTACTTCGAAGGGGAGCGGCACGCCAGCTACCGGATCCTCCGGGCGGTCAAGCACCGGTTCGGCTCGACCAACGAGATCGGGGTCTTCGAGATGACCGAGCGGGGCCTCGGGGAGGTGGCGAACCCCTCGGCCTTCTTCCTGGCGGCGCGCCCCCGGGGGGCCCCGGGCTCGGTGATCGTGGCCGGGCTCGAGGGGACGCGCCCGCTCCTCCTCGAGGTCCAGGCCCTGGTCGCCCCCGCCCACTTCGGGACCCCCCGGCGCACCGTCATCGGGGCCGACTACAACCGCGTCTGCCTGCTCCTCGCGGTGCTGGAGAAGCGGGCGGGCTTTCCCCTCCAGAACCAGGACGTCTTCGTCAACGTGGCGGGCGGCGGCCGGCTCAGCGAGCCGGCGGCCGATCTCGGGATCGTGGTCTCCTGCGCGGGGAGCTTCGCGGAGCGCGCCGTGGCGGCCGACGTCGTCGTGCTCGGCGAGGTCGGGCTGGCCGGGGAGATCCGGGCCGTCGGCGGCCTGGAGGCACGCCTCCGGGAGGCCGCCGCGCTCGGGTTCAAGACGGCCGTGGTCCCGCGGAACAATCTGGTGGGCCCCGGTGCCGCGCACCCGCTCGAGGTGCGCGGCGTGGCGACCCTGGAGGAGGCCCTGGGCCTCCTCATCGGTCGGGGGCATGATCCGGAATCCTCATCTCAACCATAAGGGAAAGGCACCATGGGCATCGTGATCGCACGCATCGTCTTCCTGGCCCTCGCCGCCTTCGGGGGGTACGCCTTCGGGAGCGCGCTCGGGATCCCCTGGGGGTGGCCGCTCCTGGCGGCGGCAGGGGTGCTGGCCGGGCTCGTCGTCCTCGCGGTGGAGGAGGGGACCCGGCGCGTCCCCCTCCCCCGGCTCTTCGTGGGGACCCTGGGCGCGACCCTGGGGCTCCTCTTCGGTCAGCTCCTGGGGGCCGTCCTCCTCTTCTTCCTCCCCGCCTTCCCCCGCGCCATGGGGCGGGGGCTCCTGTCGCTCCTGCTCGGCTACCTCGGGGTGAGCCTGCTCCTCCGTCGCTCCTGATCCCCCAGTTCGTCCTGCGGGAGCTCCAGCAGATCGCCGACTCCTCGGACTCGCTCAAGCGCAACCGGGGCCGGCGGGGGCTCGACGTGCTCCAGAAGATCCAGCGGATGCCCAAGGTCAAGGTGGAGATCCACGAGCTGGACTTCCCCCAGATCCGGGAGGTGGACCGAAAGCTGATCGAGTGCGCCAAGGCGGTGGGCGGCAAGATCCTGACCAACGACTACAACCTCAACAAGGTGGCCGAGCTCCACGGGGTCCGCGTCCTCAACATCAACGAGCTGGCCAACGCCCTGAAGCCGGTCGTCCTCCCCGGCGAGGTCATGCACGTCCACGTCCTGAAGGAGGGGAAGGAGTCCGGTCAGGGGGTCGCCTACCTGGACGACGGGACCATGGTGGTGGTGGATCACGGCAAGAAGCACCTCGGCCAGAGCGTGGACGTCATGGTCACCTCGGTCCTCCAGACCACGGCCGGCCGGATGATCTTCACGCGCCTTCGGGAGGAGGAGTACGCGCCGCGGGGGGGCGATGACCGCTGAGGGACGCGGCCGCGGCGCGACGGGCGGGCCGGTCTGGGCGGTGATCCCCGCCGCCGGCCGGGGGGAGCGGATGGGGGCCAAGAAGCAGGACCTCCGCCTGGGCGGCCGCCCGCTCCTGGCCCTGACCCTCGGGGTCTTCGAGACGACCCCGGCGGTCGCCGGGGTGGTCGTGGCGGTTCCGCGCGAGGACGTGGCCGTCTGGCGGCGACGGCTGGCCCGGCTCCGGAAGGTCCGGGCCGTGGTGGCCGGCGGCGCGGTCCGGCAGGCGTCGGTGGCCCGGGGGCTGGCGGCGCTCCCACCCGGGGCCGGATGGGTGGTCGTGCACGACGGGGTCCGCCCCTTCGTGACGCGCCGGCTCCTCGAGACGGTCATCGCCGAGGCCCGGGCCTGGGGGGCGGCCACCGCCGCCCTCCCCCTGGCGGAGACGGTCAAGCGCGGGGTGGACGGCTGGGTGAAGGAGACGGTGGAGCGCGAGGGGCTCTGGACGGTCCAGACCCCCCAGGCCTTCC
>JACPHL010000141.1 GCA_016188625.1 Candidatus Rokuibacteriota bacterium
CGGACTAGCCCCCGGGTCCCTCCTCGCCCCGCACTTCCTGCCTCCGGGGGCCCGGCTCCTCCCGAGGCCGGCGAGGTTGCCGGGTCCGGCCGAGGATGGTACACTCCAAACGTTTCGCGCCCTGACGGGCCTCGCGGCTGGTGTCCGCGAGGATGCGACGACGCGGCGCGTTGGGGCCGACCCTACACGCCACCCGAAGGAGGCATCGATGACGGAGTTACTGTCGCCCGGCGGGACCATGGAGATGGTACGGGAGGCCCTCGGGGCCGGGGCCGATTCGGTCTACGTGGGGCCCCTGGGGTGGAGTCGGCGGGAGGCCGCCTACGAGCTCCCCCACCATCAGATCCTCGAGGTCATCCAGATGGCCCACGACCGGGGGGCCAGGCTCCGTGTCGCGCTGAACGCCGACATCGAGGAGGCCGACCACGCCGAGATGATGCGGAAGGTCGAGGCCTACGCCTGCCGGGGGGTGGACGGCTTCATCGTAAAGACGCCGAAGGCCATGCGGGCGATCCACGCCCGCTTCCCCGAGATCACCATCCACGCCAGCGTGGGGTGTAACGTCCGGGACCGGTCGGCCATGGAGCGGATCAGGGAGGCCGGGGCGACGCAGTTCGTGGCCTCCACCGCCCTCTCCACCTACGACCGGATCGCCGCCCTCAAGCGCACCGCCGACGAGGTCGGCCTGGGCGTGGAGCTCCTGATCCACTCGAACCGCTGCGTCACCGGGGTCGGCGGCTGCCGGCTCTACGACTACTTCGCCCCCTACTTCGAGGAGCAGGTCGTCCACGACTCGGACGGCGCCACCCGGACCAAGCTGATCGGGAACCCCGACAAGGGCGGGGTCTGCTATCGCCCCTGCCTGGGGACGCACATCCCCCAGATCGCCGAGCGGTTCCCCGCCAAGGTGTTGACCTACCTGGAGAAGTCCAACAACGAGATCTACGCCCTCCTCGAGGACGTCCCCCGCTACATCGCCCTGGGGGTCACCACGCTGAAGATCCAGGGGCGGGAGTACCCCACCCCGCTGATCGCCGAGCTGACGAAGATCTACCGGCGGCTCATCGACCAGACCAGGGCCGGGCTGGCCGACGTCGTCTCGGCCCGGGCCGCCCTCGATCCCGTCCTGGCGGAGCGCGACCGGTGCCGGACCGCCAAGACCCGCCAGCTCCACGAGCGGCTGATGGCCAAGGTGTCCGAGGAGTTGCACCGGCAGCTGGTGGCCCGCATGGCGGCCACCGACTGGGACCCGAACGCCGAGGAGTCGCGGCTCCGGCGGGCCGAGCCCACGGCCTGACGCGCTCCGCCCGGCGCCTTCGCCGCAGGGTCCGTGAGCGGGGCGTCGGTTGCCGGGCCCGGCCGAGGTGCGGTACACTCCAATTGCGCGATTCTCCGGGCGGGGAAGCGCATAGGATCCCGGTGGACCTCCCGGACTTCAAATCCGGTGTCCGGCTCTAGACAAGCTGGAGGTGGGTTCGACTCCCACGCGCTTCCGCCATCCCCCCGTCCGGAGGCGAGGACGCCCTGCCTGCCTTGACGGGGCCGCGCCGGGCCTGCTAGGCTCGGTGAGCGCCCGCGGCGTCGCGGCCGCGCGGCGGGTTCGGCGACAGGGGCGTGCGGGCCGAACCGAGGCGCGAGGTGACCAAGGCGAGGGGGAAGCCCAAGGGGTTCAAGAAGGGGTCGGCCGCGGCTGGTCCCCGACGGATGAGCCGTCGGACCCGGCGTCAGGTCACCTGGGCGCTGGCGGTCGTCGTGATCCTCCTCCTGGCGGGCGGCGGCTGGATGTGGGCGCGCACGGGGGAAGGGCGGCCCGGGGAGTTCGTCCCGAGCCTCGGCAACGACCACGTCGCGACCCCCGAGACCCCGCACATCCCCTACAACTCGGACCCGCCGACCTCCGGCCCCCACGTCGGCTGGCTCGCCCCCTGGGGGGTCCACACCCAGCCGATCCCCAAGGAGCTCCAGGTCCACAACCTGGAGGACGGGGGGGTCCTCGTCCAGTACAACTGCGACGACTGCCCGGAGCTGGTCGCGAAGCTCCAGGCCATCGTGGAGCGCTACAGAGACCACGTCATCCTCCTGGACGCGGATCGACGCCTTCGACGAGTTCGACGAGCGGCGGATCGCGCGCTTCATCGACGCCTATCGCGGCATCGACCACCACGTGCGCTACTGATGCGACGGCTCGGCCTCCTCCTCGCCCTCTCGGTCGCCCTGGTCGCCTGCGGGCGCCCCTACATCGCCCCCATCCTGCCGGGCGCGCACCGGGAGCGGGTCGAGGCCGGCTACGACGCCGTATGGACGGCCCTGATCCGGGCTCTCGCCTATGAGAACGTCCCCCTGAAGGCGGTCGCGCGGGACTCCGGGGTGATCGCCTCGGACTCCTTCCCCACCATCATCGGGCTCTACGCCGACTGCGGCCGCTACGGGGACCGATCGGTCGAGGGGCAGGCCCAGGTCACCTTCACCATCTTCATCCAGGCCGACGGCCCCTCGGCGACCACCGTCCAGGTCAACACCAAGATGCTGACGGAGCGCTACCGTCGGGGATCGGGGAAGGTGCGCCCCGGCCCGCCGGTCCCGTGCGCCTCGACCGGCCGGTGGGAGGCCAACCTCCTCGACACCGTCCGCCAGTTCCTGCCGCGGTGAGGCCGGGGATGGATCGCTGGGAGGAGCTTCGCGCGCGCGTGGCCCGGCTGGTCGCCTGCCGGGAGGCCCGGCTCGAGGAGGCGGCCCTGGCGTGGACCGAATTCCTCCGCCGGCAGGGGTGGAGTCGGGCGGACGTCGATCTCCTCTGGGAGGGCCTGACCGAGGAGCTCCTCCGTCGGCTTCACCGCCAGCGACCGGCCAACCCCGAGCTCCGCCGGCAGGTCCTGGCGGTGATGGCCGCGGTCCGGACGCGCGTCTGGGCGGGGCTCGAAGGGTCGGAGGACCGGGAGTGGCGGAGCGGGAGCTGAGGGCGCGCCGCCAGGCCAGCCTCCGCGGGCTCCCCTCGGTGGACGAGCTGCTCCGGGCCCTGGACGGGGCGCGGGACCTCCCCCGGCCGCGCGTCGTGGAGGCCGTCCGGGGGGTGCTGGCCGACTGCCGCCGCCGCATCCTGGCCGCGACCTCGGCGGAGGACCTGGCGGCCCTGACGCTCTCGGCGGAGGTCCTCCTCGGGGAGATCCACGCGCGGATCCAGGCGGCCCGCGGCTTCCACCTCGACCGGGTCATCAACGCCACCGGCGTCGTCCTCCACACCAACCTCGGGCGGGCCTGCCTGGCCCCGGAGGCCCTCGAGCGCCTCGCCCTGGTCGGCGGCCGCTACTCCAACCTGGAGCTCGACCTCGCCACCAAGGAGCGCGGCTCGCGCTACGTCCACGTGGACGCCCTCCTGGTCCGCCTCACCGGCGCCGAGGCCTCCCTGGTGGTCAACAACAACGCCGCCGCCGTCCTCCTGGCCCTGGAGAGCCTGGCCCGGGGGCGCGAGGTCGTCGTCTCCCGGGGCGAGCTGATCGAGATCGGCGGCGCCTTCCGGATCCCGGAGATCCTGGCCCGCTCCGGGGCCAGGCTCCGGGAGGTCGGGACGACCAACCGGACCCACCTCCGGGACTATGCCGAGGCGATCGGCCCGGAGACCGCCCTCCTCCTCAAGGTCCACCCCTCCAACTACCGGGTCCTGGGGTTCACCGCGACCCCCGCGACCCGGGAGCTGGTGGAGCTCGGGCGGGAGCGCGGCCTCCCGGTCATGGAGGATCTCGGCTCGGGCTCGCTCCTCGACCTCCGACCCTTCGGGCTCCCCCACGAGCCCACGGTCCAGGAGACCGTCGCGGCCGGGGTGGACCTGATCACCTTCTCCGGGGACAAGCTCCTCGGCGGGCCGCAGGCCGGCCTCATGGTCGGCCGGCGGGAGCTCGTCGAGCGCCTGCGCCGGAACCCGCTGAACCGGGCCCTCCGGATCGACAAGCTCACCCTGGCGGCGCTGGAGGCGACCCTCCGGCTCTACGAGGAGCCGGAGCGGGCGCGGCAGCGGATCCCCACCCTCCGGATGCTGACCGAGCCCGAGGCCGAGGTCCGCCGCCGGGCCCGGCGCGTCCTCCGCCGGGTCCCGCCCGCGACGCGCGCCGCCCTCGGCCTCGGCCTGGTCCGCGACCGCTCCCAGGTCGGCGGCGGGGCGCTGCCGCTCGTCGAGCTGCCGACCGCCGCGCTCGCCCTGGGGACCGCCGCCCACCCCGCCCAGGAGCTGGACGCCCGGCTCCGGGCCCAGCGTCCCCCCGTCATCGGGCGGATCGCGGCCGACCGCCTGCTCCTGGACTGCCGCACGGTCGCCGCCGACGAGGTCGAGCTGCTGGCCGACGCCCTCCGCCGCCTGGGGGGGTGAGCCGGTGCGGCACGTCGTCGTCGGGACCGCCGGGCACATCGACCACGGCAAGACGGCCCTGGTGAAGGCCCTCACCGGGATCGACACCGACCGCCTCAAGGAGGAGAAGGAGCGGGGGATCACCATCGATCTCGGCTTCGCCCACCTGGAGCTCGAGCCGGGGCTGACCGTGGGGATCGTGGACGTCCCCGGCCACGAGCGCTTCATCAAGAACATGCTGGCCGGGGTGGGCGGGATCGACCTCGTCATGCTCATCGTCGCCGCCGACGAGGGGGTCATGCCCCAGACCCGGGAGCACCTGGCGATCTGCCAGCTCCTCCGGGTCAGGGACGGCCTGGTCGCCCTGACCAAGACCGACCTGGTGGAGGCCGACTGGCTCGAGCTGGTCCAGGAGGACGTGGCGACCTTCCTCCGCGGGAGCTTCCTCGAGGGACGGCCGATCGTCCCGGTCTCGGCCAAGACCGGCGAGGGGGTCGAGACCTTGCGGGCCCACCTGACCGAGCTGGCCCGGGCGGCGCCGCCGAAGGCCACCGACGCGACCTTCCGGCTCCCCATCGACCGGGTCTTCACCATCAGGGGGTTCGGGACCGTGGTCACCGGGACCGTCACCGCCGGGCGGATCGGGCTGGAGGAGCGGGTCGAGGTCTACCCCAAAGGGGTCGAGGCCCGGGTGCGGGGACTCCAGACCCACGGCCGGCCGGTCACCGAGGCGATCGCCGGTCAGCGGACCGCGGTGAATCTCCAGGGGGTGGAGCGCGCGGCGCTGGAGCGAGGGGACGTCCTGTCGGTCCCCGGCCTGCTCCGGCCCACCTACATGGTGGACGCGAGTCTCGAGCTGCTCCGCGAGGCTCCCCGGCCGCTCCGGCACCGGGAGCGGGTCCGCTTCCACATCGGGACCAGCGAGGTCATGGCCCGGGTCGTCCTGCTCCAGGGCGAGGCGCTCGAGCCGGGCGAGCGCGGGTACGTCCAGCTCCGCCTGGAGGCCCCCGTGGTCGCCCTGCCGCGCGACCGCTACGTCGTCAGGAGCTATTCGCCGATGGTGACCATCGGGGGCGGCGAGCTCCTGGACATCGCCCCCCTCAAGGCGCGTCGGTCGGCCGCGGTCGCCGGCCGCCTCAGGATCCTGGAGCACGGCTCGCCCGAGGACGTCCTCGAGGAGCAGCTCCGGCGCGTCGGCCCGCGCGGGGCCCGGGTCGGCGACCTGGCGGCCCGGACCTGCTTCGGCGCCGAGCGCCTCCGCGCCCTCCTGGCCCGGCTCGTGGAGGGGGGGCGGGCCCTGGCGGTGGATCGGGAGAGCTACCTCCACGCCGAGGTCGCGGCCGGGCTCCGCCGCAAGGCCCTCGAGGTGTTGGGCACCTTCCACGCTCAGCACCCCCTGAAGCCGGGGATGTCCAAGGAGGAGCTCCGCATGCGGCTCGGCGAGGTGGAGGAGCGGAGCTTCCTCCACCTCCTGGGCAGGCTCGAAGCCGAGGGCGCGGTCGCCGGCGAGAAGGACAAGGTGCGCCTGGCCTCCCACCAGGTCCGGCTCGATCTCCGGCAGCAGGCGGTCATCGAGCGCCTCGAGGCCGAGTTCCGGACCGCCGGCGTCTCCCCGCCGAGCGCCGAGGAGGCCTTCGCCAAGGTGGGGCCTGGGCGCCCCGAGGACCACGAGCTCCTCCAGGTGCTCCTCGACGAGCGGCGGCTGATCCGGATCAAGGAGGGGCTCCTCTTCCACGTCGAGTCGCTCCAGGCCGCCGAGGCCCGCCTGGTGGCCCACCTCCGGGCGCGGAAGGAGATCACCCCGGGGGAGTTCAAGGACCTCCTCGGGATCACCCGGAAGTACGCCATCCCGCTCATGGAGTACTTCGACGCCCAGCGGCTGACGGTCAGGGTCGGGGACAAACGGGTCCTCCGCGCCGATCCGGCGGCTCGCACCTAGGGCTCGCGCGCGCTCGACGCTCGGCTCGCAGATGGGGGGTCCGCTCCGAGCGCGGGCTTGGCCCGCGCAACTTCGGGGGGAGGGAGGCCCGATGCGTTCGCCGGAGGGCGAACGCCCCGGCTTTGCCGGGAGGGCCGTCGGATCGGGGTCCCCGCCGGGCCGAAGGGCCCGGTGGGGTGATCGGTTGGGGGGCTCGCCCCCCTCCGAGTTAAATCCCGGGTTGACACCGCCCGGAAGGGGGAGTATCGTAAAGGCCGATCCCACGCGGGAAAGGGGGGAGGGCGGATGTTCGGAGTGCTCGGTCTGTTCGGCCCGTTCGGCACCCAGGAACTCCTGATCATCCTGGTCATCGTGATGCTCCTGTTCGGGGCGAGCAAGATCCCGGAGCTCGCCCGGAGCCTCGGCATGGCAGCGCACCATTGTTTCTTGTATTACTTAATACTTTATTGCATTAGTTTGATGAACAATGATTACAAAATGTGAATCATATACGATCATTAAGCAGCAAAATAGTACAATAGAGGCTATGTACACTCATACGTCCTTCCCGGACTCCACGAGGGCACCCTCATGATCGGAACATCCCTGCGAATGCGTCGGCTCGGCCATGAGGGACTCTATGTCCTAA
>JACPHL010000018.1 GCA_016188625.1 Candidatus Rokuibacteriota bacterium
CACCCCCGGACCGCGCGGTCTGGCAGGACCCACGCTCGGTTGAGTATGTCCGGGGTGACATCACGCCTCGACGAAAGATGCTGGTGGACGTCGTGAAGAACATCCTGCCGGGCCGCACTCGAGCTGAGATCGAGGAGATCCCCGGGCCCTCACTCGAGACGTCCTACTTCAAGAGCACCGGCCGCGACCTGATTTACGGGCTCGGGCCACAGCGGGACTCCTATTTCTCGATCGATTCAGAATGGCTGCTCACATATCAAACAAGAAAGGAGATAGTCATGTCCATCACTCACATTCGGCAATCCATTGAGAATGTCATCAAGTACCTGTCCGAGCATCCCGGCGAGTGCCGCTATACCGATAAAGCCGCTACTGCAGTCCTTGAAGAAGGACTCCGGTGCCGAGCCGACGGGCCAAGCGGCGCTACACTGATTAGTGATATGCCGAAGGCCATTGGTGGCGGAGGGTTAGCGCCTTCGCCCGGTTGGTTGTTACGTGCAGCCCTCGCCAACTGCGACACCACCGTCATTGCCATGCGCGCCGCACAATTGGGCGTGACACTTTCAACGCTTGAAGTGACCGTTGATAGTGAGTCAGATGACCGCGGCCTACTGGGAATGGACAACACGATCTCTGCCGGGCCGCTCGGCGTTCGCACTCGTGTTCGTATCGGAGCAGATGGCGTAACACCAGCACGCCTGCGGGAGATTGTTGAATGGGCGGAAGCTCACTCCCCTGTAGGTGATGCGATCCGTAGGGCCATCCCTTCAGAGGTGGAGGTTGAAATCGCTTGACGCTCGTGGAGGTGAGCATAATTGCAGTGAGTTCATAAACTGGTACGCGGCCAGCCCTGCATGCAGCCCACGCGGGACAAACGCCTCGGCCTCGCAAACGTTCGGGTAACTGAGGTGAGGAGATGCCACGATACAGGCGGTATCGGCTCGCAAAGCTCGATATCAGTGCGCTAGGCGAACGGCCCGCTGCCTGGACCTTCACGCGAGACCCCGTCAGTGGCACCGAATACACCTACCGCGTAGTCGACACGAATTTCCGCACCCGCAACGGCTGGGAGTTCCTTGTGCGGGTGCCGAAGGGGCCCGATGACCGGATCGAAGTCCGTCCTCGTGCGGCCCCCAACTTGAAGGCCTGGGTCGGCCTGGAACGTCGGTCGATCACCTTGACGCGGGCCCGACGGGCCGGTTACCGCGGATGGTACTACTGCCAGGTCTCGCTCGCGGATCCCACCAGCGAGAGGACCAAAGACGTTGTCCATGGCCCGGAGCGCGACAGTTTGCCATCCTGGTTCGACGATCTTCGTTCGCGGATTCGACTCAAGAAGACCGTCCGGGCGACAAAGGCACACGACGGGGATCAGCTCGTTGTCATCGCGCGTCCGGACGAGCATGACGTGATGATCGGCGTGTTCTTTGCAACGAAGGTGTGGGTCCTGAAGGAGCGCGTATCATTACAAGCGTGATCGATCTCGTGTCCGTCGAGAAGGCCGGAGTACGCCCGTATGTATCGGTAAGGCGTCTAAGCTCGAACCAGCGGTCGTGGCGTTCTGAGAGAATGTCAGGATGACTTCAATTCTGAGATCCAAGACTCTGAGTATCTCCATCGAGCGTCCGGTCGGGGAGGTATATGGGTTCGTCTCAAACCCTGAGAATCTCCCCAAATGGGCCAGGGGGCTTGGTAGGTCGGTGAGAAAGTCGGATGCTGATTGGATCGTGGACACGCCGCAGGGGCCGATGAAAGTCAGGTTTGTCGAAAGGAACGACTTTGGAGTGCTGGATCATTATGTAAGTCCGGCACCCGGGGTTGAGGTCTACGCTCCCATGCGCGTTCTAGCAAACGGGTCCGGAAGTGAGGTGATCTTCACCCTGTTTCGGTTACCCGACATGTCGGATCAGAAGTATGCCGAGGATGTCGGATTGGTAGAGCAGGATCTCAGGACCCTGAAAGAGATCCTGGAGCGGTGATTCCTCGTGGGCACAGAGCGTCGCCTCACGGCGCGCTCGAGAGGGGGACGCGCCAAAAGCGCAGCGCGCCACTCGGCGGGACCGCTGGGCAGCGCGTTGGAGGCATAGCATGGCGCTCGTCGCTTTCGTCCTCAGCCTCTTCGTCGCCGTCCTGGGCGCGATTGGCGTCGTCTCGCCGACACGACTTCTCGCCGTCGTTCGGCGGTTCGAGACCTCGGTCGGGCTCTACGCGGCGGCCGGGCTTCGCCTCGTCCTGGGCGTGGCGCTCTTCCTCGCAGCCCCGCCCTCGCGCGCGCCCGAGGCCGTGCGCATCCTGGGCGTCCTCATCTTCGTGTCGGGTCTCATCACGCCCTTGTTCGGGCTGGCGCGGTTTCGCAGGCTCCTCGATTGGTGGTCGGCGCGAGGCCCTGCCTTCATGCGCGCCTGGGCGGGCTTCGCCCTCGTCTTCGGTCTCTGGCTGGCCTATGCCGTCACCCCCTGAGATGGGGGTCTTCAAGGAAATCGTGTGGGTGAGGCCTGCCGCCGGGGGTTCCCGCTCGCTCAACGGGCTCGCCTAGGTGGCGGGATGGCCAGGCCCCGGAGGAGGCCGACGGGTGTGGTAGGATAAGGGCGGGCCCTGCCATGACCGGAAGCCAGCTCAACCTCCAGCTGAACGGAACGACTGTCGTTGCCCTACCGGATTGAGTACTCGCCGGATGCGGAGGATCACTTGCGAAGGCTCACGGTCAGGCAGCAACGGATCGTTCTTGACGCCGTAGACAGACAATTGGCGCATCAGCCGACGGTCGAGACCAGAAATCGGAGGCCCATGCGTCCGAATCCGGTAGCGCCCTGGGAGCTGCGCATCGGCAATCTTCGCGTATACTATGACGTGGAGGCCAAGCCTGAACCCGTGGTGTATGTCCGGGCCGTCGGAGTCAAGTTGCGCCATCGGGTTCGCATCGGAGGGGAAGTGATCGAACTATGAAGACGCTGGAACTGGCGAAGGCGACCGCCCCGCTAGCGGATTACGCCCGCGACGTGAAAAAGGGGCCGGTGGTCCTGACATCCGGCGGCAGGCCTGTCGCCGCGCTCGTGGCCGTCGAGAATGCGGACCTCGAAACGGTGGCGCTGAGCAACCACCCTCGGTTTCTAGCCCTCATTGAGCGCTCACGGGCGCGCCAGAAGTCGGAGGGGGGCATCTCCAGCGAGGAGATGCGTCGCCGGCTAGGATTGAAGCGCGCCACGCGCCGGCGGTAGTTGCTCGAAAAGGAAGGCCGGCGATCGCCGTAGCTTAGCAAGCACATGACCGGAAACGAGCTTCGACAGCGGTTTCTCGATTACTTCGCCAGGAACGGCCACGCCGTCGTGCCGTCCTCGCCCCTGGTCCCGGCCGCAGACCCCACCCTGCTCTTCACCAACGCGGGGATGGTCCAGTTCAAGGCGGTCTTCCTCGGGGAGGAGCGGCGGGAGTACGTCCGGGCGACGACCTGCCAGAAGTGCGTCCGCGCCGGGGGGAAGCACAACGACCTCGAGATCGTGGGGCGGACCGCCCGCCACCACACCTTCTTCGAGATGCTCGGTAACTTCTCCTTCGGCGACTACGGCAAGGCCGAGGCGATCGCCTTCGCCTGGGAGTTCCTCACCAAGGACCTCGGCCTCCCCCCCGCGAAGCTCTGGGCGACCGTCTTCCAGGACGACGACGAGGCCGCGGCCCTCTGGCAGGGGATCGCCGGCCTGCCCGCCGAGCGGATCGTCCGGATGGGGGAGAAGGACAACTTCTGGGCCATGGGCGACACCGGCCCCTGCGGCCCCTGCTCGGAGATCGTCATCGACCAGGGGCCCGGGCCCTGGGCGTGCGGGCGGCCGACCTGCGGGGTCGGGTGCGAGTGCGACCGCTACCTCGAGCTGTGGAACCTGGTCTTCATGCAGTTCAACCGCGACGCCTCGGGCCAGCTCACCCCGCTCCCGCGCCTGTCGGTGGACACCGGGATGGGGCTCGAGCGGACCGCCGCGGTCCTCCAGGGGGTCCCCTCGAACTTCCTCACCGACCTCGTCCGCCCCCTCGTCGGGCGCGTGGAGGCGCTCTCGGGGCGTCGCTACGGCGCCCGCGAGGCCGACGATATCTCCATGCGCGTCATCGCCGACCACGCCCGGGCCACGAGCTTCCTGATCGCCGACGGGGTCTACCCCTCGAACGAATGGCGGGGTTACGTCCTCCGCCGGATCCTCCGGCGCGCCCTCCGCCACGGCCGCCTCCTCGGGATCCAGGAGCCGTTCCTCCACGGGCTGGTGGACACGGTCGTCCAGCTCATGGGCGAGCCCTACCCGGAGCTGGTCGAGCGCCAGGCCATGATCACCGAGACGATCCGCCAGGAGGAGGAGCGCTTCGAGGAGACCCTGGACCGGGGCCTGGAGAAGATCGAGGAGTTCGTCGCCGACTACCCGGAGGTCGAGGAGAAGGTCGTTCCCGGGCGGTTCCTCTTCACCCTCTACGACACCCATGGCTTCCCGGTGGACCTCGCCCAGGAGGTCCTCACCGAGCGCGGCTTCAGCGTCACCGAGGAGAGCCTGGCCGAGTTCGACCGCGAGATGGCCGAGCAGCGGGAGCGGGCGCGCGCCGGCGCGGCCTTCGGGGGCGAAGAGGAGGGCTCGCCCCTCTACCAGGAACTGGCCCGTGGGATCCCGTCCGTGGACTTCCTGGGGTACGAGAGCCTGGCCGCCCCGGCCCGGCTCCTCGTCATGGTCGCCGACGGGCGCAGGGTCCGGGCGGCGGCGGCGGGGATGGAGGTGGAGGCGATCCTGGACCGGACCCCCTGCTACGCCGAGTCGGGCGGCCAGGTCGGCGACCGCGGCCACCTCGTCGCCCGGGAGGGGCGGGGGGAGATCCTGGACACCTACTTCCGCGGCCCGGCCCTCATCGTCCACCGGCTCCGGGTGACGGCCGGGGGGTTGCGGGAAGGGGAGGAGGTCGCGGTCTCGGTCGAGGCGCCGCGCCGCGAAGCCCTCCGCCTCAACCACACCGGCACCCACCTCCTCCACGCCGCGCTCCGGCGCGTCCTGGGCCGCCACGTGACCCAGGCCGGCTCGCTGGTCGCCCCCGACCGGCTCCGGTTCGACTTCACGCACCCGAGCCAGGTGCGGGACCCCGAGGTCCAGGAGATCGAGGACCTGGTGAACGAGAAGGTCCGCGAGACCCTGACCGTGGTTCGGGGAGAAGTACGGCCGGCGGGTCCGGGTGGTGAAGATCGCCGACTTCAGCGTCGAGCTCTGCGGGGGGACCCACCTCGACCACACCGGGCAGATCGGGCTCTTCAAGATCGTCTCCGAGGGGGCGGTGGCGGCCGGGGTCCGCCGGGTGGAGGCCCTGACCGGGACGGCCGCGCTCCGGCACGTGGGGCACGAGGAGCAGGTCCTCCGCGAGACCGCCGACCTCCTCTCCGTCCCGCCCCGGGAGGTCCCGCGGCGGGTCGCCAGGCTCCTCGAGGAGGCGCGGGCCCTCGAGAAGCAGCTCCAGGCCCTGGAGGGGCGCCTCGCCCACGTCCGGGCCGCCGAGCTGGTGGCGAAGGCCAGGGAGGTCTCGGGGGTCGCCGTCGTCGCGGCGCGCCTCGACGGGCTGGACCAGGACGCGCTCCGCGCGGTCGTGGACTCGATCCGCGAGCGGCTCGGCTCGGGGGTGATCTGCCTCGGGGGCGTGGTGGACGGCAAGGTCGCGCTCGTTTCCGCGGTGACCCGCGACCTGACCGGCCGTTTCCACGCGGGCCGGCTCATCCAGGAGGTGGCCCGCGACGTGGGCGGCGGCGGCGGCGGGCGGCCCGAGCTGGCCCAGGCCGGCGGCAAGGACCCCGCGCGGCTCGACCAGGCCCTCCAGGGCGTCTACGACTGGGTCGCGCGCCAGGCGGGGGGCTGATGCGGCGCCAGGCCCGACTCGCCCCGTGGCTGCTCGCCCCCGCGCTCCTCGCCGGCTGCGCGGCCGTCAGGATCGTCTCGGTCGCAGCCCCCGACGTGGTGCTCGACCCCAGGACCGGGAGCGTGACCGCGGCCGCGGAAGGGGTCTCGGTCACGGTCCGCCCCTCGGCCTGGCGCGGCTCGCCCTTCTACCTCGAGGACTACGTCACCCCCTTTCACATGACCCTCTGGAACGCCACCCCGCAGCCCGTCTCCCTCACCTACGCTGACCTCCGCCTCTACGACCAGGATCGCGTCCAGAGCACCGCGCTGGCCCCGGCCGAGGTGGTCACCATCCTCCGGGGGGGGCGGTACGGGGTCGGCATCGGGCTGGCCGCCGGCGAGGGGACCGCGGAGGTCCAGCTCGCCTTTCACTGGCGCCGCTTCCACCACCCCTTCTTCTACGATCCCTTCTTCTACGACCCCTGGTGGTACGCGCCGCCGCCGCCCCGCCTGGACGAGATCTTCACCGAGGCCTTCCCCGCGGGGACCGTCCATCCCGGCGCGCGCGTCCAGGGGTTCGTCTACTTCCCCCGCCTCGGCCGCGGGGCCCGATCCCTGGCCCTCGAGGTCCACTACCGGCTCGGGGACGCGCCCCGCGTCCTGACGCTCCCCTTCGCGGTCCAGCGCGACCCCGCTTAGGCCGCGTGGACCTCGAGCAGCTCGCCGAGTTCCTCCTCAACCCCAACGTCCCGCGGCTCTGGCTCTACGCCGCCCTCTTCCTCGGCACGGTCATGGAGAGCTTCTTCCCGCCCTGGCCGAGCGACGTGGTGACCCTCTACTGCGCCTTCCAGGCCGGCCGGGGTCGCCTCGACCCGGCCGTGGTCTTCGTCCTGGCCTCCCTGGGGAGTCAGGCGGGGGTCATGGGCGGCTACTGGGTGGGCCGGCGCTGGGGGCGCGCCCTCCTGGTGGAGCGCCCGACCCGGCTCCTCCCCACCGAGCGGCTCGCCCGGCTCGAGGGGTGGTTCGCGCGCTACGGCGCCGCGGCCGTCCTCGTCTCGCGCTTCTTCCCCGGCGTCCGGGCCCTCGTCACCCCCGCCGCGGGGCTCGCCGGGCTCGGGGCCTGGCGAGTCGGGGTCTTCGCGGCGATCGCCGTCCTCATCTGGAACGGCTTCGTCTTCGGGATCGGGATGGCGGCGGGCGCCCGCTTCGACTGGGCCCGGCAGGTCCTGGCCACCTACAACAGCGTGGCCCTGGCGCTCCTGCTGGCCGGGCTGGCCGCCTGGGTGATCGTCGCCCTCATCCGGCGCCGCCGCCCCGCCTAAGGACCGCTGGGGCCCCCCCGATTCAGCGGCCTCCCGGGCCCCCTGGGGAGGCCTCAGCCCCTCGCTCCACACGCTCCGCGGCGCACCCGTCTGTGGCTCGCCGGGCGGGGCCCCTCCTGGTCGTGTTCCGCTCGCGAGCCGGCTTCCCCACCCGGCTCGCTCACGACGGGGACCCGCGCCGCTCCGCTTAACGTTCCGCTCGGGGCCGCCGCCTCCCGCCAAGGGGCCCATCCTCAGCCAGCGGCTATTCGATGACCTCCAGGAGCAGCCCCTTCAGGTAGCGCGTTTCCGGGACCGTCAGGAGCACGGGGTGATCCCGCGCCTGGGTGAGGGCGGCGAGGAGCCGGGCCGTCACGCCCGCGTCGGCCGCCGCGGCGTGCAGGGTCTCCTCGAAGAGGGCGGGGCTGACGTGGTGGGAGCAGGAGAACGTCGCCAGGAGCCCGCCGGGGCGGAGGCAGCGGAAGGCCCGGAGGTTGATCTCCTTGTAGCCGCGGACCGCCGACTCCAGGGCGCTCTTCCGGCGGGTGAAGGGGGGCGGGTCGAGGATGATGAGGTCGAAGCGCCGCCCGTCGCGCTCGAGGCGGCGGAGGAGATCGAAGGCGTTGGCGGCCTCGACCTCGAGCCGGTCCGCGAAACCGTTGGCCTCGGCGTGGCGGCGGGCCCGGGCGAGGGCGTCGGCCGAGGTGTCCACGGCCAGGGCAGCCCGCGCCCCTCTCGCGAGCGCCCAGCAGGCGAAGGCCCCGGTGTAGCAGAAGGCGTCGAGGACCTCCCGCCCGGCCGCCCGGGCGGCGACGGCCTCGCGGTTCTCCCGCTGGTCCAGGTAGAAGCCCGTCTTCTGCCCGGCCTCGAGATCGACCGTGAAGCGGAGCGGGCCCTCGCGGATCTCCACCTCCCGGACCCCCGACCCCCGCACCCAGCCGCTCGCCCCCTCGAGCCCCTCGATCCGGGCCGCCGCCGGGTCGGCCCGCCGGTAGACGCCCCGGACGCCGAGGACGGCCTCCACGGCCTCGGCCAGGACTTCGGCCTGGCGCTCCATCCCCCGGGTCAGGCAGGCGAGGACCGCATACTCCCCGTAGCGGTCCACGATGAGCCCCGGGAGGCGGTCGGCCTCGCTGAAGACCGCCCGCGTCGCGTCGCCGTCGAGCCCGAGCTGCCGGCGGTAGGCCCAGGCGGCCTCGAGGCGGCGGCGGAAGAAGGCCGGGTCGATCGGCTCGTCCTGGCGGGTGAGGAGCCGGCAGACGATCTGGGCCCGGGGGTTGTAGAAGCCGCGGCCGAGGAAGGTCCCCTCCCAGTCCAGGACCGTGACCGCCTCGTCCGGGCGATGGGGCCCGACCAGCTCGGCGACCTCGCTCCGGTAGACCCAGGGGTGGCCGGCCAGGATCCGGCCCTCCCGGTGGCGCCGAAGGATCAGCCGCGCCACTCCCGGGGGGCCGATGAGACGCGGCGCAGGACGGCGACGATCATCAGCGGGCGCTTCGTGTCCTCCAGCCGGCGGTGCAGGTGGAAGTTCGGATGCCACGCGGCCAGCTCGAAGGCGCCGTTCAGCTGGATGAGCGCCCGGAGCTCCTGGGGGAAGACGACCCGCGTCGGGTAGCGCTGGCGGATGATCCTCCGCCGGCCCCCGTCTCGCACGTCCAGGGTGATCTCTTCCCGGCAGACCTGGCTCACCTCGTCGATGTCCAGCATCGTCCGGAAGACCACCCGGACTGTGATGCGCCCCTGCCGTCGCGTCCAGCTCCACCGGGTCGCCGGGTGCGCCCAGTTGTTGGGGATCATGCGGTCGAAGATGTAGAGGCCGCCAGGGCGGAGGGCGCGGGCGACCGCCCGGAAGTGGCTCAGGATCTGCTCGTTGGTGAGCAGATGGCCCTGCGAGTCCTGCAGGCAGATGGCGGCGTCGGAAGGCCGGTCGAAACGGAAATCCGCCATATCGGCCTGGACGAGAGAGGGGGTCAGGCCGCTCCTCGCGGCTCGGCCCTTCACGTAGGCGAGGTTCGCCGCCGAGAGGTCCAGGCCGGTCACCTCGTAGCCGCGCCTGGCCAGCCGGAGGAGGTGTTGGCCGGTGCCGCAGGCGATGTCCAGCACCCGCCGGATACGGCTGTCGCCGTACCGCTTGAAGCACGCCTCGAGGAAATCGCACTCCTGCTTCCGCAGGACGTTGAAGGCGATGTCGTAGTACCTCGGGTGGTCGTAGGAGGAGGAGGCCGTCGCCATCTCACCCGCCCCACCACGCCAGGATCGCCTCGCGGACGATCCCGGCCGCGATGATCCCGGTGCGCCCCGACGGGTCGTGGGGTGGCGAGACCTCCACCAGGTCGAACCCGACGACCCGCAGGCTCCCGAGGAGGCGGATCGCCTCCACCAGCTCGCCCACGGCGAGCCCGCCGGGCTCGGGGGAGCCGGTCCCGGGGGCCACCGCCGGGTCGAGGACATCGATGTCGAGGGTGACGTAGACCGGCCGGCCGGCCAGCTCGGCGGCCACCCACCGGACCGCCTCGAGGACGGGGCGCTCGGTGGCCGGGTAGAAGTGGGGGCCGCGGCGCGCGAACTCCTCCCGCGACCCGGTGCGCATCCCGATCTGGTAGACCCGCTCGGGCGGGATCACCTCCATCACCCGGGCCAGGGCCGAGGCGTAGTTCAGGGGCTCGCCGAGGAACTCCGCGCGGGTGTCGGGGTGGGCGTCGAGCTGGACGACCCGGAGGTCCGGGTGGCGCGGGGCGAGGACCTGGAGGATGGGGACGGTCACGGTGTGGTCACCGCCGAGGAAGACCTGGCGCTGCTCGGGATCGAGCGCGGCCTCGAGCTGGCCCCGGATCGCCTCGAGGGCCTCCCGGACCGACCCCCCGGGGACGTGGACGTCGCCGGCGTCGGCCAGGGCCAGGTCCTCGAGATCCAGGCCCAGGGCCGGGGAGTAGGTCTCGATGGAGTCGGAGTCGCGCCGGATCCGGGCCGGGCCGAGGTAGGCGCCCTTGCGGAGGTTGACGCGCCCCTCGAAGGGGATGCCGTAGAGGGCGACGGCGGCCCGGGCGGGGTCCCGGGTGCAGGCGATGAAGGGGGGACGCGCCGGCAGGAGGCCCATCGCCAGGGCGCCCGGCGGGCCTACAGGAGGTCGTCCTCCGAGAGGAGGGCCACGGCGGCCACCGCGCACCCGATCCGCTCCACCCGGTGCTCGACCCCGAAGACGCGGACCTCGCCGAGGGGCTCCCCGCGGGTCCGGAAGGCCGCCTCGATCATCCGCCGGATCATCCGCTCCGCGACCTCGCGGGGGGCCTTGTCCGAGTACTCCATGATGACCCCGGGCCTGGCGGGGTCCTCGGGGAGGCCGTAGCCGACCGCGGCCGAGATGATCTCCCCCTCCACCCGGCCGGTCTGGGAGGCGTAGGCGGTGGGGACGATCGCCCCCGGCCTGATCTTGGGCATCTCCGCGAGGAGGTCCACGTCGGGCGGGATGATGCTGGTGACCTTCACCAGGTTCACGTTGCCGATGCCGGCGGCGAGGAGGGCGTTGTCGAGCGCGTTCAGGGCGGTGAAGCCCTCCGCGTGGCCGACGGCGACCGCCACCTTCGTCACCTTCTTCCAGGGCATCCCCCCACCTCCTTGGCTCCGGTGCGGGAGCGGGATCTCGGACGCGATTCGAGTGCATCATACCGGCCGCGATCGAAAAAGCAAGATGATTTTTTGCTTGCAATCGCCCTTTCGTGGCCTATAATGCACTCGAAAAAATTCTGCAGCGACGTTGGAGGTGAGAAAGGGGGCTGATCACATTGAATGCCTTGGGGCGTCACCTGCTGTTGGAGCTGTACGAGTGTAACGCCGAGGTCCTCAACAGCCTCGGCACCATCAAGTCGGCCCTCGTGGAGGCGGCGCGCCGCGCCGAGGCCACCATCATCGACGTCGTCTTCCACGAGTTCAACCCCTTCGGGATCTCGGGCGTGGTGGTCATCGCCGAGTCCCACCTCTCCATCCACACCTGGCCCGAGCACCGCTACGCGGCCGTGGACATCTTCAGCTGTGGGGAAGCCCTCAAGCCCGCCGAGGCCGCCGCCTACCTCGTGGAGCAGCTCGGGGCCGAGCGCGCCTCCTGCGTGGAGGTCAAGCGCGGCGTCTTTCCCCGGGTGTCGAGCCCCCTGAAGTCGAGCGGAGAGGGTCCCGCCTCCTATGGTCCATCCCAAGAACTACAAGTGGTTTTTTGAGGTCACGACCCCCGTCGAGGGGCACTTCCACGCCGTCGTCCGCACCATCTTCTCCCTCCAGTCGAAGTACCAGGAGATGGAGATCCTCGAGACGGCGAGCTACGGCAAGTGCCTGGTCCTGGACGGGCGGATCCAGTCCAGCGTGGAGGACGAGTTCATCTACCACGAGGCCCTCGTCCACCCCGCGCTCCTGACCCATCCCGGGCCCCGGTCGGCCCTCGTGGTGGGCGGCGGGGAGGGCGCCACGCTGCGGGAGGTCCTCCGCTACGGCTCTATCCGCCGCGCCGTCATGGTGGACATCGACGAGGCGGTCGTCGAGGCCTGCAAGCGCCTGCTCCCCGAGCTCCACCGGAGCGCCTTCTCCGACCCCCGGGCGGAGGTCCGCTACGAGGACGCCCGGGCCTACCTGGAGCGGACGCCGGAGCGGTTCGACTGCGCGGTCATCGACCTCACCGAGCCGTTGGAGGAGGGACCGGCCTGCCTCCTCTTCACCCGGGAGTTCTACCAGATCGTCGCGGACCGCCTCACCGAGGACGGGACCCTCACCCTCCAGGCGGGGATGACCAAGGTGAACGAGCTCGGCTTCTTCACCGCCCTCTGCCGGACGCTGGCGGAGGTCTTCCCCGTGGTCGCCCCTTACCAGACCTTCGTCCCCTGCTTCGGGACGCCGTGGGGCTTCGCCTGCGCCTCCAAGGGGAGCGATCCCCGGGCCCTGTCGCCCGAGACGGTGGACGCCCGGATCGCCGAGCGGATCGGGGGGGAGCTGCTCTACTGGGACGGTCAGGCCCACCGGCACGCCTTCAGCCTCCCCAGGTTCCTCCGCCGGGCGCTCGAGGGCCAGGAGCGCGTCATCACCGACGCGCGCCCGATGATCGTGGCCTGACGGCCGCCCCGGCCGCGCGGCCCCGACCCGCCCTCCCGTCGTGCGGCTCATCCTCGCCTCCGCCTCCCCCCGTCGCCGGGAGCTGCTGGCCACCCTCGGCTGCCCCTTCGAGGTCGTCCCGAGCGGGGTGGCGGAGGCGCTCGCCGCCGAGCCCGATCCCCGGCGGGGCGCCGAGACCCTCGCCCTCGCCAAGGCGCGCGAGGTGGCCCGGCGCGAGCCCGACGCCCTCGTCCTCGGCGCCGATACCGTGGTGGTCCTGGACGGCCGGCCCCTCGGCAAGCCCGGCTCCCCCGCCGAGGCGCGCGCCTTCCTCCGGGCCCTGGCCGGGCGGTCCCACGAGGTGATCACCGCCGTGGCGCTCGTCGAGGCCGGGCGCGAGACGGTCGAGAGCGTGCGCTCCCGGGTCCGGATGCGGGGGTACGCCGAGGCGGAGATCGAGGCCTACCTCGCCACGGGCGAGCCGTACGACAAGGCCGGCGGCTACGCGGTCCAGGGCGAGGGGCGGCGGCTGGTCGCGGAGGTGGAGGGGTGCTACACCAACGTCGTGGGGCTCCCCCTCAGCACCACGGCGCGCCTGCTGGCCTCGCGCGGGATCCCGGTCAGGGCGCCGGCGGCGCCTCCCCGAGCGCCGTGAGGGCCTGGCGCAGGGGGTCGAGCGCCAGGAGGTCGCCCGGGCGGACCCGGACCGAGGCCGGCAGCGGGCTCGCGCCGCGCAGGATCGAGAGCGTGGAGGTCATCCCCTCGGGGGTCGCCAGGGCGTCGGCGGGGTAGAGGGCCCGGACGGCGGCGAGCTGGGCGAGGAACTCCTCCCGGTCGCCGACGAGGCGGGCCGGGAGCCGGTCGGCGACTGCCTCCGGGGGGGCGCGGCGGAGCCAGGCGAGGGCCCGAACCAGGGCCCGGGTCAGCGGGACGAGCCGGTCGCCCAGCGCCTCGAGGTCGGCCTTCCGGACGAAGAGACCGGCCTCGTAGAAGGCGCCGCCGAGCGCCTGGCGGGCGACCTCGGGGTCGCGGAGGTCCAGCAGGAGGCTCGCATGGCCCTGGCGGAGGAGCCGGCCGGTCCACGGCTCGAGGGTGATCGCCGCCTCCAGCTCGCCCGCGGCGAGCTGGCTCGCGGGCGGCGGAGGAGGTGGATCGCGAGGTGATGAACCGAGGTGCCGGGCCCCGGGATGGCGATCCGCTTGCCCCGGAGGTCGGCGACCGTGGCGATCGTCTCCCGGTGCCGGGCCGAGACCAGGAGCGCGGCGGGGGGCGAGAGCGCCGTGAGCGCGACCAGGGCGAGCGGCGTCCCGCGCCCCCAGCCGAGGCGGACGGCCTGATCCACCGAGGTCGCGGCCACCTCGGCGTCCCCCTCGCGGAGGGCGGCCACCGCGCTCCCCTCGCCCTTGACGCGCCGGAGCGTGACCCGCACCCCCTCGGCCTCGAAGGTCCCGAGGGCCTCGGCGACGTAGAGCGGCAGGTAGGACGGCTCGGTCGGCGGGCCGGCGACCGCCACCGTGAGCGGGGCCGGCTCGGCGGCGAGGAGGGCGGCCGAGAGGAGCCAGGCGATCACGGCCATCGGCATCGCAGGGGCATCGGATGAAGCTGAGGGCGGTCAGGAGCGGGATGGAGCACGCCGCCCGGGCGCCGGCCCGCGGGCCCCGCCGTCGTCGCCGTCGCCGCCTCGTCGGGCTCTACCAGGCCCTCCGGGACGCCTTCGGCCCCCAGCACTGGTGGCCGGCCCGCAGCGCCTTCGAGGTCGTCGTCGGGGCGATCCTCACCCAGAACACGGCCTGGGCCAACGTCGAGCGTGCCATCGCCAACCTGAGGGCGGCCGGCGCGCTCTCCCCGCAGGCCCTGCGGGACCTGTCGCTCCCCGAGCTGGCGCGCCTGGTGCGCCCCTCGGGCTACTTCAACATCAAGGCGCGGCGGCTCCGGGCCTTCATCGAGCACCTCTGGCGGCGCCACGACGGCGACCTCCGCCGGATGCTCCGCCAGCCGGCCGACCGCCTCCGGGCGGAGCTGCTGGCCATCCCGGGGATCGGTCCCGAGACCGCGGACTCGATCCTCCTGTACGCCGCCGGCCGGCCGGTCTTCGTCGTGGACGCCTACACGCGCAGGATCCTGGCCCGCCACCGACTGGTCTCCCCGCGGATCGACTACGAGGCCCTCCGGGCCCTCTACGAGGCCCACCTCCCCCACGACCCCGCCCTCTTCAACGAGTACCACGCCCTCCTCGTCCGGGTCGGGAAGGAGTTCTGCCGCGCCCGGCCCCGCTGCGAGGCCTGCCCGCTCCGCTTCGACCTCCGGGGGCGGCCGCCGCGTCGGCCTCCCTGATCATCGAGCCCGCGTGAGCTCCAGGATCAGCTCGACGAGCCGCTCCGCGGCGTCCGGGCGCGCCAGGGTCCGGGCCTGCTCCCCCATCGCCTTGAGCCGGGCCGGGTCGGCGAGGAGCCCGAGGACCGTCTCGGCGAGCTGCTGGGCCGAGAGCTCGGCATCCGGCAGGAGGACGGCGGCGCCGGCCTCGACCAGGAGCCGCGCGTTGGCGGTCTGCTCGTCGTCGCGCGCCCCGGGGAGCGGGATCAGAACAGTGGGGAGGCCGAGGTGGCAGAGCTCGTTCACCGTGCCGGCCCCCGCGCGCCCGACCACGAGGCTCGCCGCCGCGTAGATGTCGGCGAGCGCCTCCCCCACGAAGGGAAGGAGCCGGTAGCGCCCCTGGAGCGCCGCCGGGAGCGCCCCGGCCTGGACGCGGAGCCAGCCGCGGTCGTCGTAGACGTTCTCCCCGCACTGGTGGACGAGCTGGCAGGCGCCGAGGAGCCGCGGCAGGGCGGCCCCGACCGCCCGGTTGATCCGGTGGGCGCCCTGGGCCCCGCCGGTGACGTAGACGACCGGGAGCGCCGGGTCGAGGCCGAGGCGCGCGGCGGCCCCGCCCCGCTCGGCCCGGGCGAGCTCGGGGCGCAGCGGGTTCCCCGTGACCACCACCTTCTCCCGGGGGAAGTGGGGGGCCGAGGCCGGGAAGGTCACGGCGACCCGCCGGGCGAGCCGGGCGGCGAACCGGTTGGCGAGCCCCGAGACCGCGGTCTGCTCGTGGACGAGGAGCGGACGGCGGAGGAGCCACGCCGCCACCGCCGTCGGGACCGCCACGAACCCGCCGGTGGAGACCACGACGTCGGGCGAAAAGTGCCGGAGGGCCCCGAGGGCCTGGATCAGGCCGGCCGGGACGCGGACGAGGAGATCGACCAGGTTCTGGGCGCTCCACGCCCGGCGGAGCTTGCCGGTGGCGATGGTGCGGTAGGGGATCCCCGCGGCCGGCGCGCGCTCGGCCTCGAGGCCGTGGCGGCTCCCGACCCAGAGGAGCGCGAGGTCCTCGCCGAGGCGCCGGCGGAGGGCGGCGGCGATGGCGAGGCCGGCGGAGGTGTGCCCGCCGGTCCCGCCCCCGGCGATGACGACCCTCAGCATCGATCGGCTGCGCTCATCGACCGTGCTCGCGCCGGGACCTCTCGGCGTGGCGCTCCAGGCCGAGCTCGATCAGCCGGTCGATCAGCCCGGGGTAGGGGAGCCCCGAGGCCTCCCAGAGGCGCGGGTAGGCCGAGGTCTCGGTGAAGCCGGGGATGGTGTTGATCTCGTTCACCCAGATCTGCTCCCCCTCGAGGAAGAAGTCCACCCGCGCCATCCCGGCGCCGTCGATCGCCCGGAAGGCGCGCACGGCCAGGCGGCGGAACGCCTCGGCGAGCTGCTCCGGGAGCGGGGCCGGGATGACGAGCCGGGTGAGCCCCGGAGTGTACTTGGCCTCGTAGTCGTACCACTCCTTCCCCGGGATCACCTCGCCGGGGACCGAGGCCTCGGGGTGGTCGTTGCCCAGCACGCTCACCTCGATCTCCCGACCGGCCGCGGCCCGCTCGACCAGGAGCTTCCGGTCGTAGCGCGCGGCCTCGGCGACCGCCGCCGCCAGGTCCTCCGGCGCCTTCACCTTGCTGATCCCGAGGCTCGAGCCGAGGTTCGAGGGCTTGACGAAGCAGGGGTAGCCGATCTCGGCGGCGACGCGGGCCGCCGCGCCCTCCGGGTCCGCCTCCCACTCGTGCCGGAGGAGGATCAGGTGCTCGATCACGGGGAGGCCGTGGGCCCGGAAGAGGGTCTTCATGACCGCCTTGTCCATCCCCACGGCCGAGGCCATGACGCCGGCGCCGACGTAGGGGAGGTCCGCCAGCTCCAGCAGCCCCTGGACGGTCCCGTCCTCGCCGTAGGGACCGTGGAGGAGCGGGAAGACCACGTCGAGCTGCTCGGCCAGCCCGGCCGGGAGCCCGCCGGGCTCGGCCTTCACCAGGGCCGAGCCGGCCTCGGCGACCGCCGGCGGGAGCGCCAGCTGGACCCCCGAGGCCCCGGCGAGGGCCCGGAGCGGGTCGCCGCCCACCACCCAGCGCCCGTCCTTGCCGATCCCGATCGGGACGACCTCGTAGCGGCGCCGGTCGATGGCGGCGAGGACCGAGGCGGCCGAGGCGAGCGAGATCTCGTGCTCGCCGGAGCGCCCCCCGAAGATCAGCCCGACGCGGAGCCGCCTCACGGGCCGCCCCGGCGCGAGGCCCGCCACCGGCGCCACTGCTCGAGGCGCCGGGCGATCTCCGCCTCATAGCCGCGGTCGGTCGGGCGGTAGTAGGTCCGGCCGCGGAGCGCCTCGGGGAGGTGCGCCTGCTCCACCAGGGCCTCCGGGGCGTCGTGGGCGTACTGGTAGCCCTTGCCGTAGCCGAGGTCGGCCATGAGCGGCGTCGGGGCGTTCCGCAGGTGGAGGGGGACGGGCTCCGCCGGCCGGGCGTGGACGTCCTCGCGGGCGGCGTCGAAGGCGGTGTAGACGGCGTTGGACTTCGGGGCGCAGGCCAGGTAGACGGCCGCCTGGGCCAGGGCGAGCTCTCCTTCCGGGGAGCCGAGGAAGTGGAAGGCGTCGCGGGCCGCGAGGGTGACGCCGAGGGCCTGGGGGTCGGCGTTCCCGACGTCCTCGGAGGCGAAGCGGACCAGCCGCCGGGCGATGTAGAGCGGGTCCTCGCCGGCCTCGAGCATCCGGGCGAGCCAGTAGAGCGCCCCGTCCGGGTCCGAGTCGCGGAGCGACTTGTGGAGGGCGCTGATCAGGTTGTAGTGCTCCTCGCCGGATTTGTCGTAGAGGAGGGCCTTCCGCTGGACCGCCTCCCGGACCAGCTCGGGCGCGACCCGGCGGCGCCCCTTCGCGTCCGGGGCGGCCAGCATCACGGCCAGCTCCAGGATGTTCAGCGCGCTCCGGCCGTCCCCCTCGGCGAGGCGGGCGATCAGGCCGAGGACCTCGGGCTCGAGCTCGATGGGGAGGTCGCCGAGCCCCCGCTCCCGGTCGCCGAGGGCGCGCTGGAGGATCCGGACGAGGTCGGCCTCGCCGAGCCGCTCCAGCACGTAGACCCGGCAGCGGGAGAGGAGCGCCGAGATCACCTCGAAGGAGGGGTTCTCGGTGGTGGCGCCGACCAGGACGATGGTGCCGCGCTCGACGTGGGGGAGGAAGGCGTCCTGCTGCGCCTTGTTGAAGCGGTGGATCTCGTCCACGAACAGGATGGTCCGGCGCCGGTGGAGGGCGAGCTGCTCCTCGGCCTCCTTGATCACCTGGCGGATCTCCTTCACCCCGGAGAGGACCGCCGAGAAGGCGACGAAGTGGGCCTTCGTGGCCCGGGCGAGGAGGTGGGCGAGGGTGGTCTTCCCGGAGCCGGGCGGCCCCCAGAGGAGCATGGAGTGGAGGTCGCCGGACTCGATCGCGGCGCGGAGGACGCGACCGGGGCCGAGGAGGTGCGCCTGGCCGACGAACTCGTCCAGGCTCCCGGGGCGCATCCGCTCCGCCAAGGGCGCCGCGCCCCGCCGGACCTCCTCCGCGGCCGCCTCGAAGAGCTCCATCAACACATTATAACTCGGAGGGGGGCTCCGCCCCCCTTCCGACGGCCCTGGGCAAAGCCCACCTTTCGCCAGTCCGGCTGCGCCGCTGGCGAAAGGCTTCGGGGCCTGCCTCCCCCCAACAGCCTACCTCGACGTCCCTACCCTTCGAGGAGGTGGGCGAGGCGGGCGCGGATGATCCGCTCGGCCTCCTCCACCAGCTCCCGGACGATCTCGCCGGCGGGGCGGATCTCCCGGATCGCCCCGACCCCCTGGCCGGCGTAGAGGGCCATCGCCTCGACCTCCCCCTCGGTATGGGTCGTGGGGCAGGCAGGCGAAAAGGCCGGGATCTCCAGGACGCGGTCGCCGATCCGCATCCGGGCGACCGGGCCCTCGCCCGGACGGGCGCGGCCCTCTGCCACCGGCGTCCTGAGGACCCGGTGCGGCGCGTCGGGCCAGCCCACGGAGAAGCGCTCGGTCCTGAGGGTGTCGCCGTCCCGCGCCACGAGGAGCCGCTGCTTGTAGGTCGGATGGGCCTCCGACTCCTCGGAGGCGACGAAGCGCGTCCCCACCCACACGCCTTCGGCCCCGAGCGCGAGCGCCGCGACCACCCCCCGGCCGTCCACGATCCCGCCCGCCGCCACGACCGGCGTGGGGGCGACCGCGTCCACGACCCGGGGGACCAGGGCGAGGCCGCCGGCATCGCCCATCAGATGGCCGCCCGCCTCCGCGCCCTGGGCGACGATCACGTCCACCCCCGCCTCCACGGCCCGGACCGCCTCGGCCACGCTCCCGACCTGCTGGAGGACCATGATCCCCTCCGCGCGCGCCCGCTCGATGTAGGGGGCCGGGTCGGCGAAGGCGAGCGACAGGACCGGGACGCGCTCGGCGACGCAGACCGCGACCTGGGCCTCGAACTCCTCCGGGGTGACGACCGCCGGGACCAGGTTGACCCCGAAGGGGCGGTCGGTCAGCTCCCGCACCCGGCGAATCTGGGCCCGGATGAAGTCGGGCGGCATCCGGATCATCCCCAGCACCCCGAGCCCCCCGGCCCCGGAGACGGCGGCCGCCAGCCCGGCGCGGGCGACCCCGCCCATCCCGGCCTGGAGGATCGGGTACTGGATCCCGAGGAAGTGGGTGAGGCGCGTGGCGATCATGGGTCTCCTCCGGGGGTCTCGAGATCCGCCTCAGGCGGTCAGAGGCGCGGTGAGGGGCGGGACCGGCTCCTCGCGGATCGCCCAGCTCATGGCCGCGGCCGCGACGCAGAGGACGGCCGCAGCCAGGAAGAAGAGGGCGTAGCCGCCCGCGAGGTCGTGGACCAGCCCGCCCGCGTAGGAGCCCATGGCCGAGCCGATCTGGTGGCTGAGGGAGACGAGGCCGATCACGGTCCCGCCGGAGCGGCGGCCGAACAGGGTGGTGGAGAGGGCCGTGGTCGGCGGCACGGTGGCGAAGTCCACCAGGCCGAAGGCCACCGCGAAGGCAAAGAGGAGGATCGGCTCCCGGACGAAGGGGAGGGCGATCAGGGTGACGGCCCGGCCGGCGTAGACCCAGCCCAGCACCCACTTGTGCCCCCAGCGGTCCGAGACCGCGCCGGCGGAGAGCGTCCCCAGGACGTTGAAGACCCCCAGGACGCCGAAGGCCGTCGCCGCGGTGACGGTGTCGATGTGGACGTCCTCGGCGTAGGGGATGAGGTGTGGGTCGATGAGCCCGGCGGTCGTGACCCCGCAGACCCAGAAGCTCCCCATCAGCCACCAGAAGTTCCGCTGCCGGGCGAGGCTCGAGAGCGGCTGGGGCCGCCCGGCCGCGCGATCCCGCGCCACCCGGGCCTCGGCGCTCCCCGGCGGGTCGTCCCGGAGGAAGAGGAAGACGATCGGGACGGCGATCGCGAGCACCGCAGCGCCGCTCCAGCCGAAGGCCGCCCGCCACCCCGTCACCTGCATCAGGGCCGCGACCCCGGGGACCAGGGCGAGCTGGCCCGCGGCGGCCCCGGCCATGACGATCCCGACGGCGAGGGCCCTGCGGTGCTTGATCCAGCGGGCCACGGCGACCGCGCCGGTCACGTTGGAGACCCCGGCGACCGCGCCGGTCAGGGCGAGACCGAAGACGAGATAGGCCTGCCAGAGGCTCTGGATGTAGCCGACCGCGATCGCGGCGGCGCCGAGGAGCGCCAGGCTCCCGGTGAAGACCGCCCGCGGCCCGTAGCGGTCGGCCCAGCGTCCGGCCAGCGGCTGGGCCAGGCCGTAGGCGAGGAGCCCGAGCGAGGCCGTGAGGCTCACCGCGGCGCGGTCCCAGCCGAACTCCCCCTCCCAGGGGTGGACCAGGAGGCCGATGGTGGAGCGGAGCCCCATCCCCACGGCCAGGGCGAAGAAGGCCAGGCCGACGACGACCCAGGCGTACGGCGGCTCCCCTTCCCGTGCGTTACCCACGCGAGTTCCTCTCAGGTCGAAGAGGTGTTCACGTCCACGTCAGGTTGCGGCTCAGCGAAGCCGGGCGGCAACGGGGTCACCTCGGCGTGAGGCCCATTGTAGCATTTGAGCGCCCGACGGTCCGCCGTCACGGCGTCCGCTGGCGCTCCTGACGGGAGCGATCGGCTCCCCCGGCGCGCCTTGACCTGGCGCGAGCCGCATGGTATTGCTGGAATGATTCGATGAGATGGTTACTTCGCTCGGCAGGGGCCCTCGTCCTCTCCCTCCTCCTTCTGCTGGTCTTCCCGGATCTCTCGTCCGCGTCCGTACCCGCCCCGGACCGGCTCTGGATCGTGGGGTCGCGGGCGTTCGAGGACACCCTGTACGCCCTCGCCCACCGCGAGCTGGGCCGCTTCCTCGAGGCCTTTCCCGACGACCCCCGCCGCGGCGACGCCCTCTTCCTCCGGGCCAAGGCGGCCTTCGCGCTCGGGCGCTACGCCGAGGCCCTCGGCGAGTTCGAGGCCGCCGAGTTCGTCCCGCTGACCCTCTTCACCCCCGGCGAGCCGATCTACTGGCAGGGCGAGGCCCTCTTCAAGCTCAGGCGCTTCGCCGAGGCCCAGGAGCGCTACGCCCGGTTCGTCCGCGCCTATCCGACCTCGTCCCTGGCGGACGACGCCCTCTACGCCCGGGGGTGGTGCGCGCTCGAGCTGGGCTGGCTCGACGAGGCGCTGGGGAGCTTCCGGAAGCTCCTGGCCGACTGGCCCGAGAGCCCGCTGGCCCCGTCGGCGGCCTACGCCCTCGTCCGGGAGCTCGCCCACGCCGGACGCTGGAAGGAGGCCCTCCCGGTCCTGGAGACCTATGCGACCCGGTACCCCGGCAGCCCCTGGCTCGGCGAGATCCGCTACCTCCGCGGGGTCGCCGAGGTCGAGGTGGGGGAGGTCGGGGCAGGGATCAAGACCCTCCGCCGCTTCCTGGAACAGCACCAGGGCCACGAGGTCGCCCCGAACGCCCGCTGGCTCCTGGCCGAGAGCCTGGCGAGGGAGAAGAAGGAGCGGGAGGCGATGGCGCAGTACCGCCAGCTCGCGGACGACTTCCCCCGGCACCCCCTGGCCAGCCGGGCCCTCTTCCAGGCCGGGGAGCTGGCGCGGCGGCTCGGCCTGGCCAAGGACGCCGAGGGGGCCTGGGAAGCGCTCCGGTCGGGGTATCCCGACGATCCCCTGACCGTCCGCGCCGGGCTCCAGATGGCGGACTTCTACTTCAAGCGCCGCCTCTGGGCGCGGGCCCTGGAGACGGCGCAGGGGCTCGTCGATGGGCCGGCGGAGGTGGGCCTCGAGGCGGCGCTCCTGGCCGGCGAGAGCGCCCTGAAGCTCGGACGCCAGCCGACGGCGCGCACGGCCTTCGAGGCGGCGCTGACCCGGGCCGTCCCCGGCTCGCCCGAGGCCTTTCGGGCCCGGGCCGGGCTCGCCCTCGTGCACGAGGCGACCGGCGAGCTCGCCAAGGCTCGTGAGGCGTACCAGGCCATCGTCGAGGAGGCGGACGATCAGGAGCTGGTGCGCTGGGCCAAGGCCCGCCTGGCCGGCGTCCGGGCCCAGGAGAAGAAGCTCGAGAAGCCGCCGCACAAGGCCGCCCCGCCGGGGAGACCCAAGTGAGCGCGGGCCTCGCGCTCCTCCTCGTGCTCGGCTGGCTCGCCACGGCCGCGGCCGCGCCCCCGGCCCCGCTCCCCCTCGAGCTCACGCCGCCCCCGCTCCAGTTCGAGGTCCACCCGCCCAAGCTCGCGCTCGACAGACCGCCGCTCGTCCCCCCCACGCCGCCGCCCCTGACCCTCGCCCTCGGCGAGCCGGGTTGGGGTGGGCTGCCGCCCTGGCGCACGCGCCTGGTCAAGCCCCTGCCGAGCGAGCCGCCGCCGGGACAGCTGGCCTGCTTCACGAGCTTCTTGGGCGGGCCTCAGGCGCTCTACGACTGCGGGCGCTTGCAGTTCCAGCAGGGGCTGCCCAGGGGCGACCTCCGGGAGGCCCGCGTCGCCTTCGAGAATCTCCTCCGGAACGCGCCGACCCATCCGCTCGCCCCCGCGGCCCGCTACTGGCTCGGGGAGATCGCCTTCCGTCGCGATCCGCTCGATCGGGTCGCCCGCGAGGAGTTCGAGACGGCCCTCCGGGCCGGCCTCGCGGGGGAGCTGGCGGCCCACGCGCGCCTCGGCATCGCCTGGGGGAGCCTGCTCGGCAGCGAGCCCGGCCGCGCCCAGGCGCCCCTCGATGAGATCCTCGGCGGCCCGACCGCCGGGCTCGAGCCAACGGCGCGCTTCCTCCTGGCCCTCGCCCACCTCTTCCAGGGGCGCCCGGCCGAGGCCCGCCCCCTCCTCGCCGAGCTGGCCGCGGGGCGGCAGCCGTCGCCGCTGGCCGAGGAGGTCCGCTTCTGGGAGGGCCAGGCCCTCCTCGAGCTGGGGGAGCGCGAGCCGGCACGTCTGGTCCTCGAGCGGTTCCTCGCCGCCGCGCCGCCGAACCACCCGCTCCTGATCGAGGCGATCGTCGCCACGGGCTGGCTCGTCCTCGGGCAGGGCGGGGCGCAGGAGGCGATCCAGAAGCTCCTCTGGGCCGAGGCGATCAGCCCGCCAGCGGGGACCACCCTCCCGGCGATCCGCGCCGGGCTGGCGCGGGCCTACCTCGAGCTCGGGGACTGGCCGCGGGCGCGGGAGAAGGCGCGCCAGCTCGCCCGGGACGCCTCGCGGTCGCCGCTCCTGGTGCCGACCTATCTCCGGCTGGCCGACGCGGCCGCCCGCGGCGGGCTCCTCGCCGAGGCCGTAGAGGTTCACCAGGAGATCCTCGGTTTCCACCCCAGGCCACCCCGGCCGGTGGAGCGGTACGCGACCTATCGGGCGGCCGAGGTCCTCGAGGAGCTGGGGCGCACCCCCGAGGCCTCCCGCCGCTACCGGGACCTGGCCGACTCCGGGGACGGGGCGGTCGCGCAGCGGGCGCGCTACCGGCTCGGCCTCCTGGCGCTTCGGGCCCGACAGTACGCCCCCGCGCGGCTCGAGGGGGAGCGCCTCCTGCGCGACGGCGTCGAGGGCGACCTCGAGGAGGGGGCGTGGCTCCTGGTCGCCGAGGCCGCCGCCTCGGTCGGGGACCTCGGGCGCACGGCCGAGGCGCTTCGGCATCACCTCCGCCGGTTCCCGGACTCCCCTCCGAGTCCGGCCGCGCACGCGAGCCTCGCCTTCGCCCTCGAACGGCTGGGCGAGCCCGGAGAGGCCCTCCGGCTCTGGGAGGCCGCGGCGGCAAGCGGGGATCGGGCGCTGACGGGCACGGCGCTCCTCGCCGTCGCCGACCTAGCGACCCGGCGGGGCGACCGGGACCGGGCGATCGAGGCCCTGGGGCGGTTCCTGGTCGAGCTCTCCGGCGACCCCCTGGCCGAGGTGGCGGGACTCACCCGCGCCGTCCTCCTCCTGCGGGCGGAGAGGTTCGGGGAGGCTGCCGCCCAGCTGCGGGCGCTCCTCGTGAGGTTCCCTCTGACTCTCCGGCAGGGGGAGATCCGCCGCGCCCTGGGGCTCGCGCTCTTCCGCCAGCAGCGCTTCGAGGAGGCGCTCGCCGAGTTCCGGCAGGCCGGACGGCTCTCCCCCACCGGCGACCCCGAGGTCTGGTATGCCGCCGGGCTCGCGGCGCTCCACCTCGGCCGGCTGGCCGAGGCCGAGGAGGCCTTCAACCGGGCCCGGCGGACGGCGCCCCGCCCGCTCGACCTCGCCGCCGAGTACGGCCTGGCGGTGGCCGCCCTGGGGCAG
>JACPHL010000143.1 GCA_016188625.1 Candidatus Rokuibacteriota bacterium
GGGCGCCCCACGCGGCGAGCCGGGGGACCCCACACCGGGCGGGGGTGGCGAGCCGCGTGGGGCTGCCCGGCGCGACAGGACCCGCTCGCCGTAGTTCGCCCTCATCGCGTCATTCCCTGGAGCGCGCGGGCTGCATCGGCGTCAGACTCCGGGGGGGGCTCCGCCCATCTCTAGGCGAGGCGCTCGGGGTAGAGGGGGAAGCGCGCCGTGAGCTCCCGGACCTCGGCCCGCACGGCCGCCTCCGCCGAGGCGTCCCCCAGGTGGGCGAGGACGCGGTCGATCAGCCCCGCGATCCGGGCCATCTCCGGCTCCCGCATCCCCCGGGTGGTCACGGCCGGCGTCCCGATCCGGATCCCGCTGGTGACCATGGGGCTCCGGGTCTCGAAGGGGATGGTGTTCTTGTTGACCGTGATCCAGGCCCGGTCCAGGGCCTCCTGGGCGTCCTTGCCGGTGATCCCCTTGGGGGTGAGGTCCACGAGCATCAGGTGGGTGTCGGTCCCCCCGCTCACCAGCCGGTAGCCCCTGGCGGCCAGGGCCTCGGCCAGGGCGCGGGCGTTGGCCACGATCTGCCGCTGGTAGTCGCGCCACTCCGGGGTCAGGGCCTCGCGGAAGGCGACGGCCTTGGCCGCGATGACGTGCATGAGGGGGCCGCCCTGCATCCCCGGGAGCACGGCCTTGTCCAGGGCCTGGGCGTGGGCGGCGCGGCACATGACCATCCCGCCCCGCGGGCCGCGCAGGGTCTTGTGGGTCGTGGTGGTGACGAAGTCGGCGTAGGGGATCGGCGAGGGGTGGAGCCCGGCCGCGACCAGGCCGGCGGGGTGGGCGATGTCGGCCATCAGGAGGGCGCCGGTCTCGTCGGCGATCTCCCGGAAGGGCCGGAAGTCGATGGCCCGCGGGAAGGCGCTCCCCCCCGCGATAATGAGCTTGGGGCGGTACTCGCGGGCCAGGTCCCTGAGCTGGTCGAAGTCGATCAGCTCGGTGTCGCGCCGGACCCCGTAGGGGACGACCCGGTAGAGCTTCCCGGAGAAGTTCACCGGGCTCCCCATGGTCAGGTGGCCGCCGTGGGCGAGGTTCGGCCCCAGGATGGTGTCGCCGGGCTGGAGGATCGTGAAGTAGACGGCCATGTTGGCCTGGGAGCCGGAGTGGGGCTGGACGTTGACGTGCTCGGCGCCGAAGAGCTCCCTGGCCCGCTGGATCGCCAGCTCCTCGGCCGTATCGACGTGCTCGCAGCCGCCGTAGTAGCGCCGGCCGGGGTAGCCCTCGGCGTACTTGTTGGTCATCACCGAGCCCATGGCCTCCAGCACCGCCTCGGAGACGAAGTTCTCCGAGGCGATCAGCTCGAGGTTCCGGTCCTGGCGCTCGGTCTCGAGCCGGAGCGCCTTGGCGATCTCGGGGTCCACCTGGTCGAGCCGGCGAAACACCGCTAGCCCCCTGCCTCGGCGCGGAGGCCCCGCCGCTCCACCTCGACGACCTTGTCGAGCCGGCGGCGATGCCGCCCCCCCTGGAACTCCGCCCGGAGCCACATCTGGACGATCTCGATGGCGAGCTCGCCCCCCATCAGTCGCCCCCCGAGGGTGAGGATGTTGGCGTCGTTGTGCTCCCGGCTCATCCGGGCCGTGTAGAGGTCGGGGCAGAAGGCCGCCCGGATCCCCGAGACCTTGTTGGCCACCATGGCCATCCCGATCCCCGTCCCGCAGACGGCCACCCCCCGCTCGGCCTTCCCCGAGGCGACGGCCTCGGCCACCTGGAGGGCGTAGTCGGGGTAGTCCACGGACTCGGTGGAGTGGGTGCCGAAATCGAGGACCTGATGGCCGGCCCGGATGCACCAGGCCTTGAGCTCCTCTTTGAGCTCCCATCCGGCGTGGTCGGCACCGAGGGCGATGATCATGGGTGGTCGCGGGACGGCTGCCCCCACCTTACGGTCGAGCCCGCCCGGCTGTCAAGGGGCGTGACGCCGAGGCCCGTCAGGGGGCCCGGCCTGCGTCGAGGGCGGCGGTCGCCACGCCCACCCCCTCGGGGAAGACGAAGGTCTCAAGCCGGGCGCCCTCGACCCCCTGCCGGACGAGCCGCTCGATCTCGAGGGCCGCCTCGGCCTTGGCGACGACCTCGGCGGCTGCCCGGGTCTCGGGGTGCGGCGGGACGAACAGGGTGCAGCAGTCCTGGTCGGGCTCGATGGAGATCTCGTAGGTGCCGATCGCCCTCGCTTCGCGGACGATCTCCTCCTTATCGCTGCCGACGAGCGGCCGGAGGATCGGGAGGCCCACCACCTCCGTCGTCCGGGCGAGGTTCTCGAGGGTCTGGGAGGCGACCTGCCCGACGCTCTCCCCCGTGACCAGGGCGCGCGCCCCTTCGCGCCGGGCCAGGGCCTCGGCGATCCGCGCCATGAGGCGGCGGGAGACGACGCCCCGGAGGGGCGGGACCACGGAGAGGACCACCTCCCGCTGCAGCTCGCCGAAGGGGACGGGCCAGAGCCGGGAGGCGTACTGGGGGCGCGTGAGGAGGCGGACCAGGGCCCGGGCCTTGGCCTGGGAGGTGTCGGGGAGGTAGGGGTAGCTGTGGAAGTGGACGAAGATCA
>JACPHL010000148.1 GCA_016188625.1 Candidatus Rokuibacteriota bacterium
GAGGGAGCTGCATCGCACGCGACGCTGCCGCCTCACTTTCCTCGACTTCGCGTTGCTTGAAGTCCTGAACGCCGTCAAGTTCAGCCGCCGGGCCACCGAGCCGGACACGGCGGAGGCGCTGGCGGCCCTCCGAGAGCTCGAGATCGAGGTCGAACCTCTGGACTGGGAACTGCTCCGAAAAGCTACCGCCATCGCCTGGGCATACGGCGTCTCGCTCTACGACGCCGCCTACGTCGCCCTGGCCGAGCGCCTGGGCTTTCCCCTTCTCACTGCCGATGACGCGCTCGTGAAGAAGATGCGGGGCCACAGCATCGTCCTCCGCCTCCGCGACCTGGAGTTCCCGTAGCCGCTGTTCTCGGGGGAGGCCGATGTCCCGCAACGACCAGGTGACCCGCCAGTGGCACCTGCTCCGGCTGTGCGCTTCATACCTGGGTGGGTTCATCTGAGATGCCGAAAGGCGTTGAGAAATCACAAGAGAACATCAAGCTCGTCTTGCCCGCGGTGTTCAGTAGCGCCCGACCTTCGGGTCGGGCGAGGATTGAAAACCCGGTGACGGCGGGCGCGGCGGCGGGGTGGCTTGGCACTTCCTGTTTGGGCCGATCACGTCGGCTCAGCGGGGACAAAGCGAGACAGGGTTATTTACGAGCGCCTTTCCTGAAGAATTCGGCGACGGCAGCCTTGCCGATCTTGCCCTGGGCGACGGCGAGAACGGTCTTGACGAGGGCGGCATTCGTGACCCGGATACTCACGCCGTTCAGCCTGAGGAACACCAGTGCCGCCGCAGTGCCGCCGCGTTTATTTCCATCCACGAATGGATTGTTCCGGACAATGTGGAAAAGATAGGCTGCAGCCATCTCGAAAATGTCGGCGTGGAGGAGCTGGCCGCCAAAGCTGGCCTGGGGCATAGCGATGGCCGATTCCAGCAGGCCCAAATCGCGGATACCGGAGCTTCCACCGTGCCGTTCAATCTGATCGGCGTGGATTTGGAGGACTTCCTCCAGGCCCAGAAATGTCGGGCCCACCGGTCAGTCGGCCAACCGTTTGAGCGCCCGCCCGTAGCGCTTGTTGACCTCGGCCAGGGCGGTGCGAAAGGCTTTCTGGCGCTTCGGGTCCCGCACGGGAAAGACGATCAGGCATTTTCCATCGGTGGTCACGGAAAGGGGGGTGTCGGGGTCGATTTCCAAGAGATCGAGCACGCTGCGGTCGATCACGAGGGCCAGGCTGTTCCCGTGCTTGGTCAAACGCTTAATCATATGGGACCTCCTGGGTTATGATGAGCCGTACATCCATTGTATATACGCTGGTTCGGGGGGTCAAGGGATATGAGTTGCGAAGATTCGCAGTCGATCCACACCGTCGGGCACTCGACGAGGGAGATCGAGGGCTTCCTCGGGCTTCTGAGGGCTCACTGGATCGAGCTGGTCATCGACGTCAGGCGCTGGCCGACGTCCAGGCGCTTCCCCCATTTCTGTCGCGAACCGCTGGCCGCCGCGCTGCAAGGGGAGGGGATTGGCTACCTCTGGCGCGAGGACCTGGGCGGCTACCGGAAGCCTGCCCCCGACTCCCCGAACACGGCCTGGCGGACCGGCGCCTTCCGCGCCTACGCCGACTTCATGCTGACCGCCGAGTTCGACCGGATCATGGAGGAACTTCTGATTCTCGCGGCTACCCGACGGATGGCGGTGATGTGCGCGGAGGCCTCGCCCTGGCGCTGCCACCGCCAGCTCCTGGCCGATGCGTTCCTCGTGCGGGGCTGGGCCGTGCGGCACATCCTCGACGACCGGTGTGAGGCCCATCGCCTGCCGCCCTTCGCCCGGCCGGACGGCCCCCGCATCCTGTATCCCGCCGAGGGCCCGACCCCAACATGAAGTCTGCGTAGGCCCGGAACAGCTGACCACGCCGGCCGGTTGTATCAGCCGTCAACACTATTGCGGCCTGGGACGGTCTGGGGCACACTATCGGAGGTCGCCCGAGCCGACGGACTCAACGCGGCCACTCGACGCGGACGTTGGCAGGATCACGCTGAAGCGAGAGGAGCCTCATGGTCGTCGGCGTTCCCAAGGAGACGTTCCCGGGAGAGCGGCGCGTCGCCCTCGTCCCCGCCGTGGTCCCGCTGCTCGCCAAAGCGGGGCTCGAGGTCCTGATCGAGGCGGGTGCGGGGAAGGCCGCCGGGTTCCCGGACGCCGCGTACGAGGAGCGGGGGGCGCGGATCGCGCCCGGGCGGGCCGGGCTCTTCGCGCGCGCGGAGGCGATCCTCCAGGTGCGCGCCCTCGGCGCCAACCCGGAGGCCGGCGAGCGGGACCTCGAGCTCCTCCGACCCGGCCAGGCCGTGGTCGGCTTCTGCGAGCCCCTCGGGACGCCGGAGGCGGCCAGAGCGCTGGCCGGACGCGGCGTGACGGTGTTCGCCCTCGAGCTCCTCCCACGGATCGCCCGGGCGCAGAGCATGGACGCCCTCACCTCCATGGCCACCGTGGCCGGGTACAAGGCGGTCCTCCTCGCCGCCGGGGCGCTCCCCCGGATGTTCCCCATGCTGATGACCGCGGCGGGGACCGTCGCCCCGGCCCGGGTCTTCGTGGTCGGGGCCGGGGTCGCCGGGCTTCAGGCGATCGCCACAGCGCGGCGCCTCGGCGCGGTGGTCCAGGCCTACGACGTCCGCCCCGCGGTCAAGGAGCAGGTGGAGAGCCTGGGGGCGAGGTTCGTCGAGCTGCCGCTCGAGGCGGGGGAGGTCGAGGACACGGGCGGCTACGCCAGGGCCCTCGGGGAGGAGTTCTACCGCCGGCAGCGCGAGACCATGGCGCGGGTGGTCGCCGAGAGCGACGTGGTCATCACCACCGCGGTCACCCCGGGGGAGAAGGCGCCGGTGCTCATCACCCGGGAGATGGTGGCCCGGATGGCGCCGGGCTCGGTGATCGTGGACCTGGCCGCCGAGCGCGGCGGCAACTGCGAGCTGACCCGGCCGGACGAGACGGTGGTGGCGCAGGGGGTGACCGTCCTCGGGCCCGCCAACCTCCCCTCCACTGTGCCGTACCACGCGAGCCAGATGTACGCCCGGAACCTCTCCGCCTTCCTCCTCCACCTGGTCAAGAACGGGGCCCTCAGGCTCGACCTCGGGGACGAGATCACCCGCGAGACGCTCCTGGCGCGTGAGAGCGAGGTCGTGCACCCTCGCGTCCGCGAGCGGCTCGGCCTCCCGCCCCTGCCGGCCGCCCAAGGAGGGAACGGCTGATGGACGCCTTCGTGACCGCCTTCATCGTCTTCGCCCTCGCCATCTTCGTCGGCTTCGAGGTCATCACCAAGGTCCCGCCGATCCTCCACACCCCCCTGATGTCGGGGTCCAACGCCATCTCCGGGATCACCATCATCGGCGCCCTCATCGCCGCCGGGGCCCAGCAGGATCTCCTCACGACCGCGCTCGGCTTCCTCGCCGTGGTCTTCGCCACCATCAACGTCGTCGGCGGCTTCCTGGTCACCCACCGGATGCTGGGGATGTTCCGGCGGAAGGAGTGACCGATGCCCCCCGCCCTCATCAACCTGGTCTACCTCCTCGCCGCGGTCCTCTTCATCCTCGCCCTCCGGGGGCTCGCCCACCCGCGCACCGCGGTCCGGGGGAACCTCCTCGGGGCGCTGGGGATGCTGCTGGCCATCGTGGTCACCCTGCTCGACCGGCGGATCGTGGGGTTCGAGGTCATCCTCGCGGGGCTCGTGGTCGGCGCAGGCGTCGGCGCGCTGCTGGCGGTCCGAATCCAGATGACCGCCATGCCCCAGATGGTCGCCCTCCTGAACGGCTTCGGCGGGGGCGCCTCGCTCCTGGTCGCCGGCGCCGCCCTCCTGGAGGCCGCGGCGGCCGAGGCCGGCGTCCCTTTGGTCCAGCTCACCGTGGCCACCGTCGCCTCCGGGCTCATCGGGGCCGTGACCTTCTGGGGGAGCCTGGTGGCCTTCGGCAAGCTCCAGGGGCTGATCCCGGAGCAGGCGGTGGTGTTCCCCGGCCAGTTGCCGGCCAACGCCGCGCTGGGCCTCGTGGCCCTGGGGTTCGGGGCGTGGCTGGTCGCCGACCCCGCGGCCACGGGCGTCTACTGGGGTGTCGTCGCCGCCGCCTCCGTCCTCGGCGTCGGGCTGGTGATCCCCATCGGGGGCGCCGACATGCCGGTGGCCATCGCCCTCCTCAACGCCTACTCCGGCCTGGCCGCCGCCGCCACGGGGTTCGTTCTGGGGAATAACGCCCTCATCATCGCCGGCTCGCTGGTGGGGGCCTCGGGAATCATCCTCACCCGGATCATGTGCAAGGCCATGAACCGCTCCCTGGCCAACGTCCTGACCGGCGCCATCGCCGCGGGGCAGGCGGGGCCGAGCGCCGACCAGGTCTACGCCGGCCGGGTCAAGGCCGCCACGGCCGAGGAGGTGGCGATGCTCTTCGACACGGCCCGTCGGGTCGCGATCGTCCCGGGGTACGGCATGGCGGTCTCCCAGGCCCAGTACGCCGTCCGGGACCTCGCCAACCTGCTGGAGTCGCGGGAGATCGAGGTGACGTTCGCCATCCACCCGGTCGCCGGGCGGATGCCCGGGCACATGAACGTCCTCCTGGCCGAGGCCCAGATCCCCTACGACAAGCTCAAGACCCTGGAGGAGGCGAACCCCGCCTTCGAGCAGACCGACGTGGCCCTGGTCATCGGGGCCAACGACGTCGTCAACCCGGTGGCGCGCACCGACCCGGGGAGCCCCATCGCCGGGATGCCGATCCTGGACGTGGACAGGGCGCGGACGGTGGTGGTGATCAAGCGGAGCCTCTCCCCGGGGTTCGCCGGCATCCCCAACCCGCTCTTCGCCGCCGACAACACCCTGATGTTCTTCGGGGACGGCAAGCAGGCGGTCCTCGACCTGATCGCCGCGGTCAAGGAGTCCTGAGCCCCGCCCTACTGCTCGCGGGCGCCGTTCCGCCCGTCGCCGTCCCTCCCCACGTCCCAGTCGTAGCTCCAGACCTCGAGCTCGAAGCGGGCCTCCTGACCCGTCGGCCGGAGGCTGACCGCGAACGGCCGGGTCTGCCACCGCAGGAAGGGCCCCAGGCCGTAGGTCCGGCCGAGTCCGCGGCTGACGACACGTCCGTCGGCGTCGAGACCCCGGAGCTCGAGCGTGACCTCCAAGATCCCGTCCACCCGGCTTGCCTCCACCAGCCCCACGGCCTCGACCCGGTCGGCGGTCCGCTCGAGGCGCCAGTGGAGGTCGAAGAACGGGTGGTCGCTCGCGTGGTTCGGGAAGTCCGCCGGCCGGTCGAGCCGGACCGTGCCCGCGCACCCCAGGAGGAGGAGCGGGACGATGAGGGGGAGGAGCCGCCTAGGCATCCGGCACCACGAGGTAATCGTAGCGGTAGACGCGGAGCATGAACGAGGCCTCCTCGCCGTTGAGCGGCAGCCGGATCGTGAAGGGGAGGGTGTCGAAGCGGTCCAGCCAGCCGGGCGGGGTGACCCGCCGCCGGTGGAGGGGCTTGCCGGCGCGATCGAAGCTCGCCAGCTCCAGGGTCACCGTCCTCATGGCCGGGCCGAACCGGTTGACGATGATCCCCTGGGCCTCCAGGACAGCCGGACCCGGCCGACGGTAGCTCCAGTGGAGCTCGAAGTAGTCGGCCTCGCGGGCGTGCTGCTCGAAATCCTCGGGCGCCGGGAAGCGCCCCGAGAAGAAGCCCGCGCACCCGGTCAGGGCGAGAGCGACGAGGAGGGTCGCGGGTCCGCGGGCGCCCAGCCTACTCATAGCGCAGGGCCTCGATGGGGTCGAGACGGGCGGCCTTCCGGGCCGGGTAGTACCCGAAGAAGACCCCGACGGCCGCCGCGAAGGCGAAGGCCAGCAGGATCGCCTCGGGCTGGACCCGGGTCGTCCACTCGGCCAGCGAGGCGATGACCCGCGAGCTGAGGAGCCCCGCTCCGATCCCGATGACCCCGCCCACCAGCGAGAGGGTCACCGCCTCAACCAGGAACTGGGTCAGGATGTCCCGACTCCTCGCGCCCACGGCCATCCGGAGCCCGATCTCCCGGGTCCGCTCGGTCACGGAGACGAGCATGATGTTCATGATCCCGATCCCGCCCACCAGGAGCGAGACCGAGGCGATGGCGGCGAGCAGCATGGTCATCACCCGGGCCGACTCCTCCTGGGCGGCGAAGACCTCCGACAGGATCCGGATGGAGAAGTCGTCCTCCTGGTGGGGCTGGAGGCGGTGGCGCTGGCGGAGGATCTCCCGGATCTGGGCCTCGGCCTCGGCCAGGAGGGCGGCGTCCCTGGCCCGGACCGAGATCGCCCCCACGGTCCTGGGGTTGGCCTGGCTCACCCCGAGGACCTTCTTCTTGGCGGTGGAGAGGGGGATGAGGATCACGTCGTCCTGATCCTGCCCCCAGGCCGACTGCCCCTTCGACGCCAGGAGCCCGATCACGGTGAAGGGGACCTTCTTGATCCTGATGAGCTGCCCCGCGGGATCCGCGTCGCCGAACAGGGTCTCGGCGACGGTCTGGCCGGGCAGGGCCACCCTGGTCGCCCCGTCCTCGTCGTCCTGGCCGAAGAACTTCCCGGAGACCACACTCCCGCGCCTCCTGGTACTCCGGGGTCACCCCCTGGATGACCGTGGACCAGTTGAGGTTGCCGTCGACGACCTGGGCGCTCCCGCGCATCGAGGGCGCGGCGACGTGGACCGCGGAGGCCTCGAGGGCGATGGCGCGGGCGTCATCCTCGGTCAGGGTCGGGAGGGTCCCGGAGCCGAGCCGGATCCCGCCCGAGGTCGTGCTCCCGGAGAGGACGATGATGAGGTTCGACCCCATGGAGCGGATCTGCTCGGCGATCCGGGTCTGGGCCCCGGTCCCCACGGCGATCATGGCGATGACCGCGCCGACCCCGATGATGATCCCGAGCATGGTCAGGACGGTCCGGAGCGCGTGGATCCTGAGCGAGCCGAGGGCGACCTTGACGCTGGCCCAGAGGTTCATGCCTCCTCCCCGAGAACGCCGAGCTGCACGGCCGCGTCCCGGCGGGCCGTCACCGCCCGATCGCCGACGACCCGGCCGTCCCGGAAGGTGATGATCCGCCGAGCGTAGGCGGCCACGTCGGGCTCGTGGGTGACGAGGACGACGGTGATCCCCTGGCGGTTGAGGTGCTGGAAGATGGCCAGGATCTCCACGCTGGTCCGGGAGTCGAGGTTCCCGGTCGGCTCGTCGGCGAGGATCAGCGCAGGGGCATTGACCAGGGCCCGGGCGATCGCCACCCGCTGTTGCTCGCCGCCAGAGAGCTGGCTCGGGTGATGGTGGGCGCGGTCGGCGAGGCCGACCGCCTCGAGG
>JACPHL010000149.1 GCA_016188625.1 Candidatus Rokuibacteriota bacterium
AGATGGTGGCCGACCTCCTCGTGGCCGCCGCGCTGCCGCTCACCCCCGAGGTCGCCGTCAACCTCTTCACGGCCGTGGCCACCGACACCGGGTCGTTCCGCTACTCCAACGCCACCCCCAAGGCCTTCCGGCTCGCGGCCCACCTGGTGGAGCTCGGGGCGGATCCCGCGGCCATCGCCGGCGAGCTCTACGAGTCGCGCGACCTCGCCGGGCTCCGACGCCTCGGCGAGCTCCTCGGACGGATCGCGGTGAACCCCGCCGGGACCGTCGCCTGGCTCGTCCTGGACCGCGAGGCCCTGGCCGATCCCGACCTCCCCGGGGGCGAGGACTTCGTCACCTACCCGCGCTCGCTGCGCGGGGTGAAGGTGGCGCTCCTCTTCCGGGAGTTCGAGGGCGAGGTGAAGGTGAGCCTCCGGGCCAAGGGCGAGGTGGACGTGGCCCGGATCGCCGCCCGCTTCGGGGGCGGCGGCCACCCCAACGCGGCCGGGTGCGTGGTGCCGGGGGGGCTCGACGCGGTCAAGGCCCGGCTCCTCCAGGCCGTCGAGGAGGCCCTGGCCGCCGGATGAGCCTCCACGGCCTCCTCCTGGTGGAGAAGGGGCCCGGGGTGACGTCCTTCCAGGTGGTGGCCCACCTCCGCCGGGTCCTGCGGGTCCCCAAGGTCGGCCACGGCGGGACCCTGGATCCGATGGCGACGGGGGTCCTCCCGATCCTCCTCGGCGAGGCCACCAAGCTGGCCCCCTACCTCCTCGGGCACGACAAGGAGTACGTCGCGACGCTCCGGCTCGGGATCCGGACCGACACCCTGGACCTCACCGGCCAGGTCCGGGAGGAGCGGCCGATCCCGCCCCTCGAGGCGGAGGCGGTCAGGGCGGTCCTTGCCCGCTTCGTCGGCGAGGTCGAGCAGGTCCCGCCCATGTACTCGGCCCTCCACGTGGGCGGCCGGCGGCTCCACGAGCTGGCCCGGGCGGGGGTGGAGGTGGCGCGGGCGCCGCGGCGGGTCCGGATCACGGTCCTCGAGCTCCTGGCGTTCGAGCCCCCGCAACTCCGGATCCGCGTCCGCTGCGGGGCGGGGACCTACATCCGGGCGCTCGGCGCCGATCTCGGCGAGGCCCTCGGCTGCGGGGCCGCGACCGAGGCGCTGGTCAGAACCCGCGTCGGCCCCTTCGGGCTGGAGGACGCCCTCCCGTGGGCCGAGGTCCTGGCCGGCGATCCCGAGCGGCTCCGGGCCCGGCTCCTCCCTCCCGACCGGGCGGTGGGGCATCTCCCCGCGGTCAGCGTGACCCCGGCCGGGGCCCGGCGGCTCGCCCACGGCCAGGGGCTGACCCCGGAGGAGTTCTCGAGCCCCGCACCCCTCGCCCCCCCGCAGCCGGTGCGCCTCTACGCGGAGGGGCGCTTCCTGGGCCTCGGCCAGATGGCGCCCGGCGGGCGCCTCGCCCCTCTCCGTCTCCTCCATGGAGATCCTGCGCGGCCTCGACCGGTATCCCCCTGAGGGTCCCGAGAGCGTCGTGGCCCTCGGGGCCTTCGACGGCGTCCACCTGGGGCACCAGGAGGTGATCCGGACCGCGGTGGCGCGCGCCCGTGCCCTGGGGGTCCGGGCGGTCGCCGCGACCTTCGATCCCCATCCGCTGGCCGTCCTGGCCCCCGCCGAGGCCCCGCCCCAGATCGTCACCCTGGAGGAGCGCCTCGAGCTGATCGGGGCGCTCGGACCGGACCTGGCCGTGGTCATCCCCTTCACCCTGGAGTTCTCGAAGGTGGAGCCCGAGGCGTTCGTCACCGAGATCCTCCACGGGCGGCTCCGGGCGCTGGAGGTGGTCGTCGGGTTCAACCACACCTTCGGGCGCGGGGCCCGGGGCGACGCCCGGCTCCTCGAGGAGCTGGCCGCCCCCCTCGGGCTCCGGGTCCACGTGACCCCCCCGCGGGTCGTCGACGAGGTGGTCGTCTCCTCCTCGTCCATCCGCCAGGCCCTCCGGACGGGCGATGTCCGGGCCGCCGCCGTCCTGCTCGGCCGCCCCTACACGGTGCGCGGCCGGGTCCTCCAGGGGGCCGGGCGCGGCCACGCCGTGGGGTTCCCGACCGCGAACCTGCAACCGGACCGGCCGCCCCTCCTCGCCAGGGGGGTCTACGCCGGCCGGGCCCGCTGGGAAGGCGGCTCGGCGGACGCGGTCATCAACGTCGGGGTCCGGCCGACCTTCGGGGAAGGGGAGCTCTGGGTGGAGGCCTACCTCCTGGGCTTCTCCGGGGCCCTCTACGGGGAGACCCTGACCCTCGCCTTCCTCGCCCGGATCCGCGATGAGCAGCGGTTCCCCTCGGTGGACGCCCTCCGCGTGCGGATCCGGGAGGATGTCGCCGAGGCCGTGCGGCTGCTCGATCGGCACCGGTAGCCTTTACACCCGCCCGGAGGTGTGGTAGACTGACGCGATTGTTGAAGATTCAGAGCTTTCGAGAACCGTCCCCAAGGGTGCAGCAGGCAGGTCTGCATCGGGGGCGGCGATTGGGGTGCCTCCCCAGGAGGTCCACACATGTCCCTGCCCGGCGACCGAAAGCAGGCGCTCATCCAGGAGTATCGTCTCCACGAGTCGGACACCGGATCCCCCGAGGTCCAGATCGCCCTCCTGAGCGAGCGGATCGCCACCCTCACGGAGCACTTCAAGGTCCACAAGAAGGACCACCACTCCCGCATGGGCCTGCTCAAGCTCATCGGCAAGCGTCGCGGGCTCCTCGAGTACCTGAAGCGGAACGACCCCGACCGCTACCGCGCGCTCATCACCAAGCTCGGGATCCGGGGATAGCCCGCGGCCCGGGGCGGCGCCTCGGGTCTGAAGGAAAGAAGGGAAGGTAAGGTATCCATGGTACAGGCGACACAACTCGAGATCGGTGGAAAGCTCCTCCAGCTGGAGACCGGGCGGGTGGCCAAGCAGGCCGACGGCGCGGTCCTGGTCCGCTACGGGGAGACCGTGGTCCTGGCGACGGTGGTCGCCTCCAAGAGCCCGGTGGCGGGGGCGGACTTCTTCCCCCTGGCGGTGGATTACCGCGAGCGGGCCTACGCCGGCGGCCGGATCCCCGGCGGGTTCTTCAAGCGCGAGGGTCGGCCGGTCGAGAAGGAGATCCTCACCTGCCGGCTCATCGACCGCCCCCTCCGTCCGCTCTTCCCCAAGGGGTTCCGCCACGAGGTCCAGGTCATCGCCCTGGCCATCTCGGCCGACCAGGAGAACGACCCCGACATCCTGGCCATGATCGGCGCCTCGGCCGCGGTCTGCCTGGCCGGGATCCCGTTCCACGGGCCGGTCGGGGCGGTCCGGATGGGGCTGGTGGACGGCCAGCTCGTCGTCAACCCGACCGAGAGCCAGCTGGAGCGGAGCGCCCTCGACCTGGTGGTGGCCGCCACCGAGGACTCGGTGGTCATGGTGGAGGCGGGGGCCAAAGAGGTCCCCGAGGAGACCATGACCGAGGCGATCGCGGCGGCCCATGAGGCCTGCCGGGGGATCGTGAAGATCCAGCAGGCCCTGGTCGAGCTGGCCGGCAAGCCCCGCTGGCCCCAGCCGGCGGTCCAGGAGGAGCCCGAGCTGGAGGGCAGGGTCCGCGCGGCGGCCACGGACCGGGTCCGCGAGGCCGTCCTCGTCCGCGAGAAGCTCGCCCGCGCGCAGGCGCTGGCCCGGGTCACCGAGGAGATCCTCACCGCCCTGGACCCGGATGGCCTCCAGACGGCCCGGATCAAGGGGCTCATGGAGAAGATCGAGCGGGAGGAGGTGCGCCGGGTGGCGCTGGACAAGGGGATTCGGGTGGACGGCCGCGGCGTGGCCGACACCCGCCCCATCGCCTGCCAGGTCGCCTTCCTCCCCCGCACCCACGGCTCGGCCCTCTTCACCCGGGGCGAGACCCAGGCCCTCGTGGCCGTGACCCTCGGGACCAAGCAGGACGAGCAGAAGATCGAGGCCCTGGAGGGGGGGTCCTTCAAGCCGTTCATGCTCCACTACAACTTCCCCTCCTTCTCCGTCGGCGAGATCCGGCGGTTCATGGGCCCGGGCCGGCGCGAGATCGGCCACGGGGCCCTGGCCGAGCGGGCCATCCAGCCCGTGCTCCCGAGCAAGGAGGAGTTCCCGTACACCATCCGGGTGGTCTCCGACATCCTCGAGTCCAACGGGTCCTCCTCCATGGCCACCGTCTGCGGGGCGAGCCTCGCCCTCATGGATGCCGGCGTCCCCCTCAAGGCCCCCGTCAGCGGGATCGCCATGGGCCTCATCAAGGAGGGCGAGCGGGTCGCCATCCTCACCGACATCATGGGGACCGAGGACCACTACGGCGACATGGACTTCAAGGTCGCCGGGACGGAGAAGGGGGTCACAGCGCTCCAGATGGACATGAAGGTCCACGGGGTCTCGAAGGGCATCATGGCGGAGGCCCTGGCCCGGGCCCGCGAGGCCCGGCTCTTCGTCCTCGGCCGGATGCGCGAGGCCATCACCGCCCCGCGCGGGGAGCTGTCCCCCTACGCCCCGCGCTTCGTCACCATCCGGATCAGGCCCGAGAAGATCCGCGAGATCATCGGCCCGGGCGGCAAGATCATCCGGGGGATCCAGGAGCAGACCGGCGTCAAGATCGACGTCGAGGACGACGGCCGGGTCACCATCTTCTCGGCCGACTCCAGGGCCGTCCAGCAGGCCATCGACATCGTCCAGGGGATCTGCAAGGAGGTCGAGCTGGATCGCGTCTACCTCGGCAAGGTCAAGAAGGTGGTGGAGTTCGGAGCCTTCGTGGAGGTCCTGCCGGGGACCGAGGGGCTGCTCCACATCTCCCAGATCGCCGAGGAGCGGACCCGGCGGGTCGAGGACGTCCTCAGGGAGGGCGACGAGGTCCTCGTCAAGGTCATCGAGGTCGATCCCAACGGCAAGATCCGCCTCTCCCGGCGGGCGGCCCTGCGCGACCCCAGCGCCGCCGCGGGGCAGGAGCGCCTGACCGGGAGCCCCGGCGACGAGGGCCGGGCCCCGGAGCCGCTCGGCGGGCGGTCTGGGCCGCGGGAACGGTTCCGGGGAGGGCATCGCCGGGAGTAGCGCCCGGCGGCCTTCCGGAGGGCGGGGGTGGAGGGCGAATACCGGAAGAGTGTCCTCCCCGACGGCATCCGCCTGGTGACCGAGCGGATGCCGCACGTCCGCTCCGTTGCCGCCGGGATCTGGGTCGAGACCGGGAGCCGCCACGAGCCCGAGGGGCGGAGCGGCGTCTCGCACTTCATCGAGCACCTCGTCTTTAAGGGGACCGAGACCCGCACCGCCGAGGAGATCGCCCGGGCGGTGGACTCGGTGGGCGGCCAGATGGACGCCTTCACCTCCAAGGAGCACACCTGCTTCTACGTCAACGTCCTCGACCAGCACGTCCCCCTCGCCGTCGATCTCCTCGCCGACATCCTCCTCCACGCCCGCTTCGCCCGGGAGGACATCGAGCGGGAGAAGACGGTCGTCCTCCAGGAGTTCCGCATGGTGGAGGACACCCCCGAGGACCTGATCCACGACCTCTTCGCCCGGCGGATCTGGCCCGATCACCCCCTGGGCCGCCCGATCCTGGGGAGCCGGGATGTCGTGCTGGGCCTGGACCGGGAGGTCATTCTCAGCCACTTCGCCGAGGAGTACTGCCCGGCCCGGATCACCATCGCGGTCGCCGGCCACGTGGACCACGACCGGCTGGTGGAGCTCTTCGCGCCCCGCTTCGAGGGGTTCCACCGGCGCCCTGTGCACCGGGACGGCCTGCCGCCCGTCCTCACCCCGCAGGTGGACGTGGTGGCGAAGTCCCTGGAGCAGGTCCACTTCGTCCTGGGCCTGCCCGGGTTCGCCCACACCGCCCCGGAGCGCTACGCCCTCTACCTCCTGAACACGATCCTGGGCGGGGGGATGTCCTCCCGGCTCTTCCAGGAGGTCCGGGAACGGCAGGGGCTGGTCTACTCGATCTACTCCGGGAGCGCGGCGTTTCGGGATGCGGGCCTGCTCTACATCTACGCCGGGACCGAGGCGGCCCACTTCCCCAAGGTCCTCCGCCTCGTCCTCGACGAGCTGGCCCGGCTCCGGGACAAGGGGATCACCGAGGAGGAGCTCGCCCGCTCGCGGGAGCACCTCAAGGGGAACCTGATGCTCTCCCTGGAGTCCACCTCGAGCCGGATGAACCGGCTCGCCAAGCAGGAGATCTACTTCGGGCAGTTCTTCTCGCTCGACGAGATCCTAGCCGCCGTGGACGCGGTGACCGTGGAGGAGGTCGGGCGCCTGATCGAGCGCCTCGTCGTGGAGCGCGACCTCTCCCTGGTCGCCCTGGGGCCCGTCGAGCCCGGGTCGATCGCCCGCGCCTCCCTCGCCCTCTAGGAATATGCCCGAGTACGGTTTTGGGGAGTCCGCCCCCCGGCAGGCCCGATCCGTACGCCGAAGGGCGAACGCCCCCGCCGGGGAGGTGTCGGCCCCTCGCTCCACACGCTCCGCGGCGGACCCTTCCGTGGCCGGCGGGGCGGGGAGACCCCTCCGGACTCGCCTTGAGGCTGCCTTTTACTTGCGGTCCGGCTTCCCCTTCCCCGCCGGCTCACGGTGGGTGCCCCCGCCGCTCCGCTTAACGTTCCGCTCGGAGCCGATGCCTCCCGCGCGAGGGCTCGGAGGGAAGACGGGATTCGCTCGCCGGGGCACCCCGGCCACGCCCCCGAATTGAATTCGAAAGGAGGTGAGAGACATGAGGAGAAT
>JACPHL010000153.1 GCA_016188625.1 Candidatus Rokuibacteriota bacterium
ACACCATCTTGACAGGGCGCCCCGTCCGCCAGGCGAGCAGCCCCAGGTACACCTCGACCGTGACATCTTCCTTGCCGCCGAAGCCCCCACCCAGGTAGGGGGCAATGACGCGGACGCGGTTCTGGGGGACCTGGAGCACCTCGGCGACGTCGCGGAAGTGCTCGATGACCTGGGTGGAGACGCGGATGGTGATCACGCCGTCCGAGTCGATCCACGCCACCCCGGACTCGGGCTCGAGGGCCCGGGCCGGGTCGAAGACGCCGGGGAGCGGCTCGTACTCCACCTCGATCGCCTCGAGCGCCAGCCGCGCCAGCTCCTCGCTCTCCGCGGCCACGAGCGCGACCGGCTCCCCCTGGTAGCGGACCCGCTCCTCGGCCAGGACGTAGAGCCGGGCCCGCAGCGGGCCCACGGGGGTCGTCTGGCCGGGGACGTCAGTCCAGAGGGCGTTGCGCGGGACGTCCTTGGCGGTGAGCACCGCGGCGACCCCAGGGATCGCCCGGGCGCGCGCCAGGTCGAGCCGGCGGATCCGGGCCGAGGGGTAGGGGGAGCGGAGGACCGCGCCGTGGAGCATCCCGGGCATGCTCCAGTCGGCGGCGTAGGCGGTGGCCGCGGCGACCTTGTCGAGCGCGTCGTGGCGCGCCACGGGCCGGCCGATGAGGCGGAGGGTCTGCCAGAGCGCCGCCGCGTCAGTCATCCTCAGAGCCCTCGCGCGTAGGCCTCGACCGCGTCCAGGATCTTGGCGTAGCCGGTGCAGCGGCAGAGGTTGCCGCCGAGCGCCCGGCGGATCGCCTCCCGGTCCGCCCCGGGGTCCCGCTCGAGGAGGGCGCACGCGGTGAGGAGGATCCCCGGGGTGCAGAAGCCGCACTGGACGGCGCCGTGGCGGACGAACGCCTCCTGGAGGGGGTGGAGCCCATCCTCCTCGAGGCCGCGCACGGTGAGAATCTGGCGCCCGTGGGCGGTCGGCGCCAGGACGAGACAGCTCGACACCGGCCGGCCGTCGAGGAGGACCGTGCACGCGCCGCAGACCCCCTCCCCGCACCCTTCCTTGGCGTCGTGGATCCCGAGAGTGTCGCGGAGGAGCTGGAGCAGGGTCTGGTGCGGCGAAACCTCCAGCTCGCGCTGGCGGCCGTTGATGGTGAGATTGATCCTCACGCGGCCTCAACGGCACGGGCCACGCCCCGGCCGAGGGCGCGCCTGGCCAGGACGCCGGCCAGATGACGCCGGTACGCGGCCGAGACGAAGGCGTCAGACTCCGGGTCGAGGGCCTCCTGGGCAGCGCGGGCGGCCTCGGCCAAGCGATCGGCGGTCGGCTCCTGACCGCGCAGGAGGTCCTCCGCCGCGGTGACGCGGACGGGGGTCGGGCCGACCCCGGCGAAGGCGAGCGGCGCCTCCTCCACGCGCCCCCGGCGGTCCAGGCCCACCAGCGCGGTCACCGCGACGATGGCGAAGTCGCCCGCCCGCCGCGCGAACTCCTCCACCGCGTGCCCCATCCCGCGGGTCACCGGCAGCTCCACCTCGGCGAGCAGCTCGTCATGGGCGAGGGCCGTCGTCAGGTAGCCCGTGAAGAACTCGCCCGCGGCCATGGTGCGCCGGCCACCGGGCCCCTGGAGTGTCAGGCGGGCATCCAGCGCCACCATGACCATCGGCAGCTCCGCCGCCGGGTCGGCGTGGGCGAGGCTCCCCCCGAGGGTCCCGAGCGTCCGGACCCGGACGTTGCCGATCAGCCCCGCGGCCTCGGCCAGCACCGGACAGAGCCGGGCGATCTCCGGCGACTCCTCAAGCGTGGCGTGGCGCGTCAGGGCGCCGAGGCGTAGCCGGCCGTCCGTGACCCGGATCCCATCCAGCGGCAGGCGGTTGATGTCCACCACGAGGCGTGGCCGGGCGAGCCGGTAGTTCAGGAGCGGCACGAGGCTCTGCCCCCCGGCGAGGAGCTTGGCCTCCTCCCGGTGCTCGGCGAGGAGCCCGACCGCCTCCTCCACCGTCCCCACCGCCACATACTCGAACTCCACCATGCTTATGCGCCGCCTCTGACGGATGCGCCGTGGGTCCCTTTCCGGATGAATCCCGATGAGCGGGGTACGAGCACCATCCTCTCAAACGAAGGGTCTTGCTCCCGAGACGACCCCCCAAGTTGGAAGGGTCCGCTCCGAGCGCCGGCTCCGCCGGCGCAACCCTGGGGGGAGGCTCGGAGGGGGGCCAACGCCCCCCTTCGACTGGTTATACATCCCACCCGCCGTCCACCGTCAGCGTCTGGCCCGTGATCTGGCGCGACTCCTCCGAGCAGAGGAAGAGCACCGCGTTCGCCACGTCCGCGTCGGTCGTCACCCGGCGGAGCGCCATCTCGTCCACGTACTCCTGGTAGACCTGCTCAGGGGTCCACCCGCGCTTCTTCGCTTTCTCCCGGCAGAGCCGGTCCATCCGCTCGCCGGCCACGATCCCGGGCGCCACGCAGTTCACGTTGACGTTGTACGGCCCCGCCTCCAGGGCGACCGTGCGGGTGAAGCCGCGGACCGCCCACTTCGAGGAGGAGTAGGCGGCGCGGAGCTTGTAGCCGCGGAGGCTGGAGGTCCCGGCGATGTTGACGATCTTGCCGTGCCGCTGGCGGAGCATGTGGGGGAGGACGTGCTTGACGGGCAGGAAGGTCCCCCTGAGGTTCACGGCCAGGACCTCGTCCCACTCCTCCACCTTCACCTCCTGGACCGGCGTCTCGACCGGTCCAGTGGTCCCGGCCGCGTTCACCAGGATGTCGATCCGCCCGAAGGCCGAGAGCGCCCGCTCGACCATCTCCCAGACCGAGGCCTCGTCGCGGACGTCCGCGGGGACGACGAGAGCCCGGCGGCCGAGCGCCTCGACCTCCCGCGCCAGGGCCTCCAGGGGCGGGACCTCCCGCGCCGCCAGCGCAAGGTCGGCCC
>JACPHL010000154.1:0-5546 GCA_016188625.1 Candidatus Rokuibacteriota bacterium
TGGGCAGGGAATTGAGCGATGAGATGAACCCCGCCCTGCGTCGGACTGGCTGGATCGCGGGCGGTCGGGGGCCTGCCCGGGCCCCCGGGGGTCCCGGCGAGGCTACGGCTCGGCGAGCCGGAGCCCGAGGCGGGCGGCGAGCCCGAGGCTCCGCTTGACGTACTCGGGGATCCGCAGGGCCTGGAAGAGGGCGTGCGCCTCCCCGAGATGCGCAGCGGCCGCCGCCGGCTCTCCCCGCTCCTGGGCGAGGGCGGCGAGATCCAGGCGGGTCCGCCCGAGGTCGTAGCGCGCCTGCATCGCGGCGAAGGTTCCGAGGGCCTCGCCCAGGCGGGCCTCGGCCTCGGGGAGATCGCCCTGGACCCGAGCGATCCGCCCCAGCGACCGCTGGAGGCAGCCGACCCCGTAGAGGGAGCTCGCCTGCCGCGTGACGGTCAGGCCTCGGCGCGCCAGGGCCAGGGCCTTCTCCACCTCGCCGATGGCCCCGTACGCCTCGGCCAGGAAGGCCATGAACAACCCGAGGAGTTGCGCGAACCGGAACTGCCCGACCTGCTCGACCGCCTGCTCCAGCACGGGGATCGCCCGGGCGGCCTCCCCCTTCTCCAGGTAGGCGTGTCCGAGCCAGCCGAGGGCGATGGCGGTGGTGAGGGGGTCCGGCGCGCGTTCCAGACCCCGCTGACACGCCTGGATGCCGGCCTCCCAGTCTCCTCGCGCCGCATGGATGATCCCTGTGGTCCAGGCGGCGCAGCTCTCCAGCTCCGGATCCCCCACTATCTCTCCCAGCGCGGCGGCCTGCGCCTCGGCCTCGAGCGCGGCCTCGAACTCCCCGCGGACCATCCGGTTGAGCCCCATCGCCCAGTACGCCGGGCCGAGCCACCATCGCTCCTGGGCGCGCTCCAGGAGGGCTACCGCCTGCCGGGCGTGATCGAGCCCCTCGTGGGGCCGGCCAGCCAGGGCCCCCTGCTGGGCCAGGACGTAGTGGACCTTGCCCAGCGTCGCCTCGTCCCCGCCCCGCGACGCCTCGGCGAGGCCCGCCTCGGCGTGCTCGGTCGCGCGCGCGTCGTCGCCGATGAAGAGGTAGCTCCGGCTGAGCAGGAAGTGGTAGTGGCCGCTCAGCCGGGGGTCGTCCAGCCGCTCCAGGGTCGCCTGATGGGGGGCCAGGAGGGTTATGATCTCCTGGAAGCGGCCCAGGGGGACGAAGGAGGAGGCCTGGCGGAGGAGGAGGTCGAGGTGGCACCGGTCCCGTTCCTCGGGCGGCAGGCGATCGACGTGGGCGAGGGCGTCGTCGAGGATGCGGATGGCCTCGGTATGGGCGTGTCCCCGGGCGGCCCGCTCCGCGAGCCGGGTCAGGTACTCCAGGGCCTTGGCCGCCTGCTCGGCCCTGGAGTAGTGGTGGCCAAGGCGATCGTAGACCTCCTCGAGGCGCCCGGCGTGGATCGCCTCCAGGGCCCGCGCGGCCGCGGCGTGGAGGGCCTGCCGCTGGCTGATCGTCAGGCCCTCGTAGACCACCTCCTGGGTGAGGGTGTGGGTGAAGGCGTAGGCCGGCTCCGGCCTGCCGCTCTGCAGATAGAGGAACTCGAGCCGGGTGAGCTCCCGGAGATGGGGGTCGAGCTCCCCGGGCCCCTCCCAGACCGCCTGCAGGAGGGGGAGCGGAATCTCCCGGCCGATCACGGCCGCCACCTGGAGGAGCCGCCTGGGCTCCTCGGTCAGCCGATCGGCCCGGGCGAGGAGGACCTCCTGGATCGTGTCGGGCACCGCCGCGGGGGCGCGGAGCTCCTCCGTCGTCCCCACGCTCCGCGCCAGCTCCTCCAGGAAGAACGGGTTCCCCTCGGCCTTGTCGAGGATCACCGCGGCCAGGGCCTCGGGGACGTCGTCCCGCCGGAGGACCGAGCGCACCACGCTCAGGCTGTCCTCCCGGGAGAGGGGCTGAAGGGCCACCTGGGTCACGTACGACCGCTCCACCCATGGCGGCCGGTAGCCGGGCCGGTAGGTGCCGAAGAACAGGACGGGCACCCCGGCCCCGATCTCCATCAGGGAGGCGAAGCACTCCTCCGTCATCGTGTCCACCCAGTGAAGGTCCTCCACGACGAAGACGATGGGACGCCGACGGCTCCCGTTGAGGATCATCTGCTGGAGCGTCTCGAAGGTCCGGGCCTTGATCGCGCCCGGGCTTAGCGCCGCCAGCCGCTCCGTGCCCTCCTTCACCCCGAGGAGCCAGAGGAGGTAGGGCGCCGATTCGTCGGGGTCCATCCCCACATCCTGGAGGCCGACCCGGATCTTCGCGGCGATCGCCTCGGGGGTATCGGTCTCCGTGATCCGGAAGCTCTCCCGGAGGATCTCGAGCACCGGCAGGTAGGGGATGGCGGCGCCGTAGGACTGGCAACGCCCCTCGAGGTACGTGACCTGGGCGTCGGCGAGGCTCCGGCGGAACTCGAGGATGAGCCGGGACTTGCCGATGCCGGCCTCGCCCAGGATGCCGACGACCTGCCCGTGCCCCTGCATGGCGGTCAGGAGCCGGCCCTGGAGCAGCTCCAGTTCGTGACCCCGTCCCACGAACGCGGCCATCCGCCGCCCGAGCCCCGGCCGCTCGGCCGCGACCAGCGAGAACGCCCGCCCGTGCCCCCCCGCCGCGCCCTCCGGGATGAGCGCGAAGTCGCGCTCGAGGAACGGAGCCGCCGCCTCGCTCACGGAGATGCTGTCGGGCTCGGCGCCGGCGATCAGCGCCTCGAGGACCGCGCCCGCCTCGCGCTTGGCCTCCAGGTCGATGGTGGCCGCGCGGCCGACCTGGCCCAGCATGAACTGGCCGGTGTGGATCCCGATCTTGAAAGCCGGTGGCTCGCCGGGGTCCGCCCGGGCCCGGTCGGCGGCCTTCTGGATCGCCACCGCGGCGAGCGCGGCGCGCCGCGGGGCGTCTTCGACCGGCTCGAGCCCGAAGGTGGCCACCAGGCCGATCGGGCTCAGCTCCTCGACCCGGCCGCCGAAGCTCTGCACCTTGTCCACGAGCACCTCGATGGCCCGGCTCGTCTCGGGGGCGGCGGCCTCGCCGGCCGGGAGCACGACGGCGCGCAGGAGCGTGAGGCGCCGGCGCTCCCACCGGAGCCCCGGGGTCCCGGGGGCGATCGGCGGCGCGGGCGTCGGGGCCTCCCCCCTCGCGACCCGCCGACGGGGCGGCGCGGCGGTCTCCTGGCGGAGCCCGTACTTCTCGATCCGCGCGCGGAGGGTGTTGCGCGAGATTCCCAGGCGGGCCGCGGCGCGCGAGATGTTCCACTGGGTCTGGCGCAGGATGTCGAGGAGGTGACCGCGCACCGCCTCGTCCAGCGTGGCGGCCGCAGGCTCGCGCGGGTCCTGGCGCGGCTCCCCGCGCCCCGTCTCGGGCAGCCCGAGGACCGCGGCCGTCACCTCTCCACTTTCCGAGAGGAGCGCGATCCGCTCGATGACGTTGGCGAGCTCCCGGATGTTGCCGGGCCAGGGGTAGGCCAGCAGGGCGGCGCGGGCGTCGGCGGCCAGGGCCCTGGACGGCAGGGCGTAGTCGCGGCAGGCGCGGGCGAGGAAGTGCTCGGCGAGGTGGAGGATGTCCTGTCCCCGCTCGCGGAGGGGCGGGAGCCAGAGGGTGAGGACGGCGAGGCGGTGGTAGAGGTCCTCGCGGAAGCGCCGGGCGCGGGCGGCGACGGCGAGGTCCTGGTTGGACGCCGCGATGATCCACACGTCCGCCGGCTCACTCCGGGTGGCGCCGAGGCGGCGGACGGCGCGCTCCTCCAGCACGGTGAGGAGCTTGGCCTGGAGCCCTTCCGGGAGGAGGCCGACCTCGTCGAGGAACAGGGTGCCGCGGTGGGCGGTCTGGAAGAGGCCGGGCTTGGCCTGGCGGGCGTCGGTGAAGGCGCCGCGCTCGTAGCCGAACAGCTCGGCCTCCAGCAGGGTCTCGGGGATGGCGGCGCAGTTGACGTCCACGAAGGGGCCGCCGGCGCGGGGCCCGGCACGGTGGAGGGCGCGGGCCAGGACGCCCTTGCCGGTGCCAGTCTCCCCCTGGAGGAGGATGGGGGGCAGGCGCTGCCCCTCTGAGCGTCGCCGTAAGAGCCGCCGGACCTGCTCCCGGACGGCCACGAGCCCCGGGCTCTCCCCGATCAGCTCCGCCAGGGGGTCCATGGCGCGCCTTATCTTACCCCTGCTGCTCAATCGCATGCTCAGGTTTTTACCACCCCCAGAGCCCTGGTCATTCCCGCCGACGTTCAACCTCGCAGTTTTTCTGGCGGATTGCTCCTGGCACCCGAGTTGCGTCCGGACTCCGCAGTATGCGGCTCGAAAACAGCGAGCCCTTGCAAGAAGAGGAGACGAACCGGAAGGAGGTTGGCATGAAGAGGCCCATGCATCGAGAAGCCGCCAGATCGGCCCCCCTGCACCCCAGCGGGCGGGCGTTCGGCCTGGTGGTCGTCCTCGCGGCCCTCCTCGCCGGCTGCTCGATGAATCGGATCGCGGTGGGCCTCGTCGGCGACGCGCTCGCCGGCGGCGGGGGCGTCTGGGCCGCCGACGACGACCCGGAGCTGGTCCAGGACGCCCTGCCGTTCGGGCTGAAGACGTACGAGAGCCTGCTGGCCGTCTCCCCCGAGCACCGGGGGCTCCTCCTGGCCGCGGCCCGCGGATTCAGCGCCTACGCCTACCTCCTCCAGGACGAGGCGGATCGGATCGAGGCGAGGGAGCTGGGGCGGGCGCGCGAGCTGCGCGCCCGGGCGCGCCGCCTCTACCTCCGGGGCCGGGACTACGCCCTCCGCGGGATCGAGATGGCCAATCCTGGCTTGCCGCGCTCGCCACGACCGGGGTGGAGGAGGTGCCGTTCCTCTACTGGGCCGGCGCCGCCTGGGCCGGGGCGCTCTCCGCGGCCCAGGGCGACCTCGACCTCCTGGCCGAGCTGCCCGTCGCCGGTGCGCTGGTCGGGCGCGTCCTGGCGCTGGACGAGACCTATGAGCTGGGGGCGGCCCACGAGTTCTTCGTCTCCTACGAGGGGAGCCGCCCGGGCGGCAGCGCGAGCCGGGCGCGCGAGCACTACCACCGGGCCCTCGGGATCTCCGGCGGCCGGCGGGCCTCGGCGCACCTCGCCCTGGCCGAGGCGGTCACGATCCGGGAGCAGAACCTCGCCGAGTTCCGGGGCCTGCTCGCCGCGGCCCGCGCGGTGGATCACGACCGGGTCCCGCACCTTCGGCTCGTCAACACGATCGCCCGACGCCGCGCGCTCTGGCTCGAGTCGCGGATCCCGGACCTCTTCCTGGCGGCGGGCGACGGGGAGGAGAACCCATGAAGCGCATCCTGATGGGTGTCCTGGTCGCGACCGGCCTCCTGCTCGCGGCTCCGGTCCACGCGAGGACGCTGACGATCAAGCTCGGGACCCTGGCCCCGGAGGGCTCCTCCTTCTACCGCCTCATCCGCGACATGGCCGAGGCGTGGCAGGAGGCCTCGGGCGGGAGGATCCGGGTCCGCATCTACCCCGGGGGCGTCGCCGGCGACGACCCCGACATGGTCCGGAAGATGCGGGTCGGCCAGCTCCAGGCTGCCGCCGC
>JACPHL010000154.1:5559-10736 GCA_016188625.1 Candidatus Rokuibacteriota bacterium
CCGAGGTCCAGGCGCTCCAGATGCCGATGATGCTGGCCTCCAACGAGGAGCTGGACTACGTGAGGGATCGCGTGGCGCCGCGGCTCGAGGCCCGCATCGAGGCCCAGGGGTTCAAGGTGCTCGCCTGGGGGGATGCCGGCTGGGTCCACTTCTTCGCGCAGCGGCCGGTGGTGCGCCCCCAGGACCTGCGGCCCCTCCGGCTCTTCGTCTGGTCGGGCGACAGCGCGTACGTCGAGGCGTGGAAGGCGGCCGGGTATCGCCCCGTGGCCCTGCCGGCCACGGAGATCCACACCGGCCTCCAGTCCGGTCTCATCCACGCCGTCCCCACGACCCCCCTCGCGGCCCTGGCGTTCCAGTGGTTCGGCCTGGCGCCCCACATGACCGCCCTCAGGTGGGCGCCGCTCGTGGGCGCAGTGGTGATCACGGCCGACGCCTGGGGGCGGGTCCCGGACGACCTGAAGCCGCTCCTGCTCCGGTCCGCCCGGGAGGCCGGAGCGCGCCTCAGGAGGGAATCCCGCCAGCTCGGCGACGACGCCGTGGAGGTGATGAAGCGGCACGGGCTGGTGGTCCACCCCGTCCCGCCGGAGGCGCGCGTCGAGTGGGAAGAGAGCGCCCGCGCCGGCTACGCCAGGATCGTCGGGGGGGTGGTCCCCGCCGAGATCGTCGCAGAGGTGGAGCGGTTGAGGGATGAATACCGTGACTCGGCGCGCCGGAAGTAGCCTCGTCGCGCGCTGGCTCGGCCGGGCGGCGACCCTGGGATGCTCGGTCGAGCACGGCCTGGCCGTGACCGCCCTGCTCGCCCTGGGCGTCCTCCCCGTTCTGGAGCTGCTCCTCCGGGCCGTCCTCGGGACGGGGATCCCGGGCTCCGCCGGGTACCTCCAGCACCTCCCCCTGTGGGTGGCCTTCCTCGGGGCGAGCGTCGCCTCGCGGGACCGCCGTCACCTCGCCCTGGCCACGGGAGAGATCCTCCCCGCGCGCCTCCAGGGGATCGCCCGCCCCCTCGCGGCCACCGTCTCCACCACCGTGGCGGCCGGGCTCGCCTGGGCCTCCCTCCAGTTCGTTCGGGCCGAGATGGCCTCCCCGGCGCGCCTGGCGGGGTGGGCGCCGATCTGGATCGTGGAGGCGATCCTCCCGGTGACCTTCGCGGTCATCGCCCTCAGGTTCGTGATCCAGGCGGGGGGGTGGAGGGCGCGGGCGCTGGCGGCCCTCGGCATTCCCGCGGCCGCCGGGATCGGCTTCGGCCTTCAGTCGCTGGCCTCCCCGCTCCTGCTGCCCGGCCTCGTGGGGCTCGCGGTCGCGGCGGGCCTCGGCGCCCCCCTCTTCGTCGTCCTGGGCGGGAGCGCGCTGCTCCTCTTCTTCGCCGGGGGGGTCCCGGTCGCCGCGATCCCGGTCGAGGCCGTACGGATCGTCGTCTCCCCCGCGGTCCCCCTCATCCCCCTCTTCACGCTGACGGGGCTCATCCTCGCCGAGGGCGGGGCCGGGGCCCGCCTGGTCCGGCTCTTCGGCGCGCTCTTCGGCTGGATGCCGGGGGGGCCGGCGATCGTGACGGCCCTGGTCTCGGCCGTCTTCACCGCCCTCACGGGGGCCTCCGGGGTGACGATCCTGGCGCTCGGCGGCCTGCTTCTGCCGGTGCTCCTCGCGAGCGGCTACCGGGAGCGGTTCTCGGTGGGGCTCCTCACCACCACCGGGTCCCTCGGCCTCCTCTTCCCGCCGAGCCTCCCCCTGATCCTCTACGGGGTGGTGGCGCAGGTCCCCATCCCGGACCTCTTCAAGGCGGGGATCGTGCCGGGCCTGCTCATGGTCGCCGCCGTCTGCCTCTTCGGGGTCCGGGAGGGGCTGCGGGCCACGACGCGCCGGCCCGGCTTCGATCGGCGCGAGGCGGCCGCGGCCCTCTGGGCGGCGAAGTGGGACCTCCTCCTCCCGGTCGTGGCCCTGGGCGGGATCTTCGGGGGGTGGTGCACGCTCACCGAGGCCGCGGCGCTCACCGCCGTCAGCGCCCTGCTCGTCGAGGCGGTGATCCATCGCAACCTGCGGCTCCCGGGCGACCTCTCCCGGGTCCTCGGCAAGTGCGCGGGCCTCCTCGGCGGCGTCTTCATCATCCTCGCCGTCGCCATGGGGCTCACGAACTACCTGGTGGACGCCGAGGTCCCGCTGCGGGCGGCGGCGTGGGTGAACGCGCACCTCGAATCGAGGGTGCTGTTCCTCCTCTTCCTGAACCTCTTCCTCCTGGGCGTCGGTTGCCTCATGGACATCTTCTCGGCGACCGTGGTGGTCGTCCCGCTGCTCCTGCCGATCAGCCGGGCCTTCGGCATCCACCCGCTGCACCTGGGGATGATCTTCCTGGCCAACCTCGAGCTCGGCTACCTGACCCCCCCGGTCGGCATGAACCTCTTCCTCGCCTCCTACCGCTTCGAGCTCCCGCTCCTCCAGGTCTGCCGCCACGCGCTGCCGTTCCTCCTGGCGCTCCTGCTCGTCGTCCTCCTGATCACCTACCTCCCCTCCCTGACGCTCTGGGTCCAGGGCTAGCCGACCTCCGGCCGGCCGGGGCCGGGTTCGGGCGCTCAATCTCCTGCTCAAGTTTTTACCAGTTCACCTGACTTGTCAACGTAACTATTTGTTTTTTAGAAACTTTATCATGGCATCTGGCTTGCGTTAATCAAACGGCGTCGGGGTCAAAAACTCAGAGCTCAGGAGGTGGACCATGGGACGGACGATGAGGCGATGGGTCGGCATGGTGATGATGGCGGGCGTGCTCCTGGCCGGGTGCGCCACCCCCGAGGGGCGGCTGGCCGGGGAGACACTGAGGCTGGGGCTGTTCAACCTCGTGCTCTCGCCGTTCATGATCGTCGCGGGGCTCGCCCAGGGGCTGGCCTTCCTCCCGTACACGGTCGGGACGGAGCTGGTGGAGCTGAACAAGGGCCTGATCCAGGCCCAGGCGGTCACGCTGGACGACTCCTACCGGGCGACCTTCGGGGTCTCGATCCACGACCCGCGCGTCCACCCCCGGACCGGCGAGGTCTCGGGCGAGACGCGCCGGTTCGCCAACATGCTGGAGGCCACCCAGGCCTTCCAGCGGCTGCTGGTCTCGCAGGGGATGCCGGAGGAGGTCGCCCGCCGGCACGTCCTCGCCTCCATCGACACCCACACGAGGAGCCGCGGCCACATCCTGCTCACGGTGGTCTACCGGCACCGGGGGATGCAGCCGTTCACGGCGGTCTCCAAGCACACGGGGATCGTGACGACCTTCCGGCCGGAGCACTCGGGGTGGCGGGAGCCGTACGAGCGGGACGCCCGCGGCGAGCTGATCGACGAGGTGGTGGACTGGGCGGGGCTGGAGTTCGACCTCCTCAAGCAGGACAAGGTGGTCGGGATGCTGATGGTGCTGGCGGCCGAGGCCGTGAAGACCGGCAAACGGTCGCCGGAGTACTGGCAGGTGGAGCGGCGCTGGATGGCCGGGGAGACCACCGAGATCATCCGCGAGTCCCTGGCCAAGGTGAAGCTCGATGGGCCGCGCGGCTGAGCGCCCTTCCATGACCCGCATCGTGATCGCCCTCGCGCTGCTCGGTATCCTCGTGGGCCCGGCCGAAGCCCCGGCGGAGACGCCGGGGCTCTCCCCGGGCGACCTCAGCCGGCTCAGCCGGGGCGAGATCCTCTTCCGGAACCAGCTTCCCTCGGCCGAGGACGCCCCGGCCGGGAACGGCGGGACCGCCCTCGTCGTGCTGGAGGCGGACCCGCAGGAGGTCTGGCGGATCCTGACGGACTTCGACCACTACGCGGGCCTCTTCCCCCGCCTCAAGGAGTCCGAGGTGGTGGACCGGAACGGGGCGCGGGCCCTGGTCCGCTTCCACGTGGCCGTGGGGTGGTTCAACTTTCGCTTCTTCGTGGCGCACGTGGTCTCCCAGGAAGGGCGGGAGCTCCGCTGGCGCCTCGACCGGAGCCGGGAGAACGACCTCTTCCGCGACACCTGGGGGTACTGGCGGCTCGACCCCCTCCCCGGCGGCCAGCTCCTGGTGACCTACGCCATGGGCTCGCAGACGGTCCTGCCGGCGTTCCTCACCCGGGGCTCGGAGCAGGAGTCGGTCGTCAAGACGCTGGCGGCGTTGAAGGCCCGCGTGGAGAGGAGCCGGGGGGTGAGGCACGCAGAGGGCCGACCGGGGCTGCCCGGGGAGGTGTAAGCTTGGCGAGGGCAGCCATGGGGCAGGAAGCCGTGAGGGAGCGAACCGCCATGGGCTACCGGCTGGTCCTCGGCTTCGCCCGGCTGCTCCCCGGGCTCTTCTACCGCCGCGTCGCGGTGGTGGGGGTCGAGCACATTCCGCCCTCGGGCCCCGTGATCCTGGCGGCCAACCACCACAACTCCCTGGTGGACCCGATGCTCCTCCTGGCGACGATCCCCCGCCGGCTCACCCCGGTCGCCAAGGCACCCCTCTTTCGCCACCCGCTGATCGCCCCCTTCCTCCGCCTGGCCGGGGCCATCCCGGTCCATCGGCGCCAGGATCCGGGAAGCGATGCGGCCGGGAACGTCGAGATGTTCCGGCGGGCCGCCGCCACTCTCGGCGAAGGCGGGGCCGTCCTCATCTTTCCCGAGGGGCTGAGCCAGCCCGAGCCGGTCCTGATGCCTCTCCGCACGGGCGCCGCGCGGATGCTGCTCGGGGCCGAGGACGCCGCCGGGGGGCCGCTCGGGGTCACGCTCCTCCCGGTCGGGCTTGTCTTCCACGAGCCCGGCGCCTTCCGGACGGGGTGGGCGCTCGTCCTGGTCGGCGAGCCCGTTCTCACCGACGACTGCCTCGCGCTCTACCGGACCGCCCCGGAGGCGGCGGTCCGTCAGCTCACCGACCGCCTGGCGGAGGCCCTGCGCCGGCAGATCGTGGAGGTGGAGGATCGCGAGACTTTCCGGCTGCTCGGGGCCGTGGAGGCGATCTGGCGCGAGGAGGCGCCGGATGCGGCGGCGGATCCGGCGGCGCGGGCGGCGAGGATGCAGCGGGTTCTGCGGGCCTACCGGCATCTGGCGAGCGAGGAGCCCGCCCGGGTGGCGGGGTTCCGGCGAGGGGTGGAGCGCTACTTGAGGGATCTCGACCTGGCCGGTCTCACGGGACGGCAGCTCGCCCAGACCTACCCTCCGGGCGTCGTCGGCCGCTACGCCCTGCGGGAGGGGCTCTCCCTCCTCGCGGGCCTGCCGC
>JACPHL010000017.1:0-2311 GCA_016188625.1 Candidatus Rokuibacteriota bacterium
GGTGCCGTAGTCGTCCGAGGTGTCCCAGAACGTGACGCCCAGCTCGTACGCCCGGCTGAGCAGGCGTCCCCCGGCGGCGACCGAGCCGCCCATGTACCCGGTCCCGAAGCAGAGGGTCGAGACGGTGAGGCCGGTCCGGCCGAGCGTGGCCCGCGCTTCCATGATCTTTTACTCGATGACGATCAGGAGGTCCCCGGCGTTGACGGGCTGGCCGGGCTGGACCCGGACCTCCCGGACGGTCCCCGCCACGGCCGCCTTGAACTCGTTCTCCATCTTCATCGCCTCGAGCACGACCAGCGGGTCGCCGGGGTTGACCGCGTCCCCCACGGCCACCGCGACGGCCACCACCTTGCCGGGCATCGGAGCGGTGAGGCGCTGGGCGCCCCGGCCTGCCGGCCCCTGGCGGCCCAGCAGAGCGCGGCGCGCCTCCTCCTCCACCCGGACCCTATGGCCCTCGCCCCCCACGTCCACCCGGTAGGCCCCCTCCGCCTCCGGCCTCACGTCGGCGAGGTACGAGCGCCCCTCGAGGAGGAGCGAGCAGGGCCCCGATGGCGCGAACCGGGCGTCCACCTCGATCTGCTCCTCGCCGATCCGGAGCCGGTAGCGCCCCTCGATCTCCTCGACCTCGACCGGGAAGGCCTCGTCGTCGAGCTGGACCCAGAAGCGCATCACCGCGGAAAACGCCGGAAGCCGGGGCGCGTGGAGAGGGTCCAGGGGCTCGGTCCCGGCGGTGCGGGCGGCGGGGTCTGGCGACCGGCCTCTCGGTAGGCGGCCAGGACCGCGGCGATGAGGGCCACCTGCCGGTGGCGGCCCTGGACCTGGAGACCCTTCCGGCCCAGCAGGGTCTCCACGAAAGCGGTGGAGAGCCGCCCGGCCTGGAAGTCGGGGTGCGCCATGACCCGGACATGGAACGGGATGGTGGTCCTGACCCCGCTCACCCGGTACTCGGCCAGGGCGCGCGCCATCCTGCGGACGGCTTCCTCGCGATCGTGCCCCCAGACGACCAGCTTGGCCAGGAGCGGGTCGTAGTGGAGCGGAACGGTGTACCCCTCGTAGATCCCGGTGTCGTCGCGGACCCAGGGGCCGCCAGGGGTCCGGAGGCCGGTGATAACGCCGGGGGAGGGCATGAAGTCCCGGTCCGGATCCTCGGCGTAGATCCGGCACTCGATCGCCCACCCCCGCCAGCCGACGTCGGCCTGGCCGTAGCCGAGCTTCTCCCCCGCGGCGAGCCGGAGCTGCTCCTTCACGAGGTCGAGCCCGGTCACCAGCTCCGTGACCGGGTGCTCGACCTGGAGGCGGGCGTTGACCTCGAGGAAGTAGAAGCGCCGGTCGGCGTCCACCAGGAACTCGATAGTCCCGGCGTTCTGGTAGCCGACCGAGGCCGCGACCCGGCAGGCCGCCTCCCCCATCCGCTCGCGGAGCGGGGCGTCCACGAACGGCGAGGGGCACTCCTCGATGAGCTTCTGGTGGCGGCGCTGGATCGAGCACTCCCGCTCCCCGAGGTGGACCACCTGCCCATGGGCGTCGGCGAGAATCTGGACCTCGATGTGGCGCGGCGCCTCGAGGGCCTTCTCGAGGTAGACGGCCGGGTCCCCGAAGGCCGAGGCCGCCTCCGAGCGGGCGAGGCGGAGCGCCGAGGCCAGCTCCTCCGGGCGCCGGACGAGCCGCATCCCCTTCCCGCCGCCGCCGAGCGCGGCCTTGATCATGACCGGGTAGCCGAGCTCGCGGGCGACCCGGGCCGCCTCGTCGTCGCTCCCGAGCGGCTCGTGGGTCCCGGGGACCACCGGCACGCCGAGGGCGGCGACCGTCTTGCGGGCGGCGGTCTTGGCGCCGACGGCGCGGATCGCGGCAGGGGGCGGGCCGATGAAGACGAGCCCGGCGGCGCGGCAGGCCTCGGCGAAGGCCGCGTTCTCGGCGAGGAAGCCGTAGCCGGGGTGGACGGCCTCGGCCCCCCGCTCGCGGGCGCAGGCGACGAGCCTTTCGATGGCGAGGTAGCTCTGGGTCGCCGGAGCCGGGCCGATGGGGTAGGCCTCGTCGGCCATCAGGACGTGGAGGGCCTCGCGGTCGGCCTCGGAGAAGACCGCCACCGTCCGGATCCCCAGCTCGCGGCAGGCCCGGATCACCCGGACGGCGATCTCGCCCCGGTTGGCGATCAGGACCTTGCCGAACGGCCTCACCCCAGGGGGTCCTAGCGGGTGTGGAGCTCCAGGCCGCTGAAGAAGTAGGGGATCTCGAAGGCGACGGACTCGGGGGAGTCGGAGCCGTGGATGGCGTTGGACTCGATGGAGGTCCCGAACGCCTTGCGGATCGT
>JACPHL010000017.1:2390-13263 GCA_016188625.1 Candidatus Rokuibacteriota bacterium
ACTTGCAGAGGCTCGCGAAGAAGGGGCGCTCGCGGTGGACGGCGTAGAACCCCTCGGCCTCCTCGACCGAGAGGTGGAGCATCTTGAGGGCGAGGATCCGGAACCCCGCCGCCTCGAGGCGCCGCAGGATCTCCCCCGCCGCCCCGCGGGCGACGGCGTCCGGCTTGACGATGACCAGGGTCCGCTCCACGGCCATAGATCTCCTTCCTAGGGGCGCCCGAGGAGGCGGGCGACGCTGGCGCCGATCTCGGCCGGGCTCCGGACCACCGCGACCCCGGCCCGGGTCAACGCCTCCATCTTCTCCTGAGCGGTCCCCCGCCCGCCCGCGATGATGGCCCCGGCGTGCCCCATCCGCCGGCCCGGCGGGGCGGTCAGGCCCGCGACGAAGCCGACCACGGGCTTCGCGAGGCCGTGGGCGATGTACTCAGCCGCCTCCTCCTCGGCGGTCCCGCCGATCTCGCCGATCAGGACGACGGCGGCGGTCCCCGGGTCCTCGGCGAAGAGCCTGAGGCAGTCCACGAAGCTCGTCCCGATGATCGGGTCGCCGCCGATCCCCACGCAGGTGGACTGCCCGATCCCCCGCCGTGTGAGGTGGTGGACCGCCTCGTAGGTCAGGGTCCCGCTCCGGGAGATGACCCCCACCGGCCCGGGCCGGTGGATGTGGCCGGGCATGATCCCGAACTTGGCCTGGCCCGGCGAGATGAGGCCGGGACAGTTGGGGCCGATGAGCCGGCTCCGGCGGCCGGCCAGGAAGGCGCGGGCGCGGACCATGTCCAGGGTCGGGATCCCCTCGGTGATGCAGACGATCAGCTCGATCCCCGCGTCGGCGGCCTCCATGATCGCGTCCGCGGCCGCGGCCGGCGGGACGAAGATCAGCGCGGTGTTGGCCCCCTCCTTGGCGAACGCCTCGGCCACCGTGTCGAAGACCGGGATCCCCTCGTGGACGGTCCCGCCCTTCCCCGGGGTGACCCCGGCGACCACCTGGGTCCCGTACTCCCGGCAGCGCTGGGCGTGGAAGGAGCCCTCCCGGCCCGTGATCCCCTGCACCACCACGCGCGTCTCGCGCCCGACCAAGATGCTCATCCCGCCCCCGGACTGGTCCGCGGCTTTCCGAGCGCCGGCTTTGCCGGCGCAACCCTTCGGGGGGAGGTTCGGAAGGCCGCCCCCGCGAGCGCGACGACCTTCTCGGCGGCCTCGGCCATGTCGTCGGCGCTGGTGAAGTTAAGGCCGGACTCGGCGAGCATCCGCTTCCCCAGCTCGACGTTGGTCCCCTCCATCCGGATCACCACGGGGATCTTGACCTCGAGCTTCCGCACCGCCGCGATGACCCCCTCGGCCAGCCGGTCGCAGCGGAGGATCCCGCCGAAGATGTTGATGAGGACCGCCTCCACCTTGGGGTCCGAGATCAGGATGCGGAAGGCGTTCTCGATCTGCTCGGCCGAGGCGCCGCCCCCCACGTCGAGGAAGTTGGCCGGCTCCCCGCCCGCCAGCTTGATGATGTCCATGGTGGCCATGGCGAGCCCGGCCCCGTTCACCATGCACCCGACGCTGCCGTCGAGCTTGACGTAGTTGAGCCCGTGGCGCGAGGCCTCGACCTCGAGGGGGGTCTCCTCGTGGACGTCGCGGAGAGCCCCCCAGTCGGGGTGGCGGAACCGGGCGTTGTCGTCGAGGGTGAGCTTGGCGTCCAGGGCCAGGAGGCGGCCGTCGGCGGTCACCACCAGGGGGTTGATCTCGGCCAGGGAGCAGTCGTGGGCGACGAAGCAGCGGTAGAGGGCCGTGGTCAGGGCTGTCGCCGCCTTCGCCAGCTCGCCGTCGAGGCCGAGCCCGTACGCGAGCCGCCTGGCCTGGAACGGCTCGATGCCGAGGGCGGGGTGGGCCCGGGCGCGGAGGATCTTCTCGGGGTGGGCGGCGGCCACCTCCTCGATCTCCACCCCGCCGGCCTCCGAGGCCATGACCACGGGCGCGGCCTCGGCCCGGTCCACCGTCACCCCGAGGTAGAGCTCGCGGGCGACCGCCGAGGCCTCCTCGACGAGGACCTTGCGGACGAGGATCCCCTCCGGCGGGGTCTGGGGGGTCCTGAGGCGCATCCCCAGGATCTGGCGGGCGGCCGCCTCGGCCTCCTCGGGCGAGGCGGCGGGCTTGATCCCTCCGGCCTTCCCCCGGCCGCCGGCGTGGACCTGGGCCTTGACGACGACCCGTCCGCCGAGCTGGCGGGCGATCCCGGCCGCGGCCTCCGGGGTCTCGGCGACCTCCCCGCGCGGCACGGGGACCCCGAATCCGCTCAGGATCGCCTTGGCCTGGTGCTCGTGCAGGCGCATCCGCGTCCTAGCCCACGATCTCGCCGATCTGGACCTGCGGCTGGACGTTGGTGTAGTTGGGCATGTGCCTCCGCGCGTAGTAGTCGTGGTCGAACGTCGCCCCTTCCTTGGCGGGATAGAGGACCGACACGCGGATCATGGGACACCTCCCCGTGGGCGAGCCCGGCCTCAGGGCTCTCGGGCCGGACTATCTCCCCCTGAGCTTGCGGACGACCCAGAGGACCGGGTCGTAGTGGGCGTCCACCACCCGCTCCTTGAGCGGGATGATGGCGTTGTCGGTGATCTTGATGTGCTCCGGGCAGACCTCGGTGCAGCACTTGGTGATGTTGCAGAAGCCGAGCCCCGCCCGGGCCCGCAGCAGCTCGGTCCGCGAGTGGGTGTCCAGCGGGTGCATCTCCAGGGCGGTCGGTCCGCGAGTGGGTGTCCAGCGGGTGCATCTCCAGGGCGGCGATCCGAACGAAGAAGCGCGGGCCCGCGAACCGGGGCTTGTTCTCCTCGTGGTCGCGGATGACGTGGCAGACGTCCTGGCAGAGGAAGCACTCGATGCACTTGTGGAACTCCTGGACCCGGTCGATGTCCTCCTGCATCATCCGGTAGGTGCCGTCCGGCTGCGGCGGCTTCGGCCGGAAGGCCGGGATCCGCTCGGCCACCTCGTAGTTGAAGGAGACGTCGGTCACCAGGTCGCGGACCAGCGGGAAGGCCTTCATAGGGGCCACCGTGATCGGCTCCCCCTCGGGGAAGAGGTTCATCCGGGTCATGCACATGAGCCGGGGCCTGCCGTTCACCTCCGCGCTGCAGGAGCCGCACTTGCCCGCCTTGCAGTTCCACCGGACGGCCAGGTCCGGGGCCTGGGCGGCCTGGATCCGGTGGATGACGTCGAGGACGACCATCCCCTCGTCGAGGGGGACGCGGTACTCGCGGAAGGCGCCGCCACCCGCGTCGCCGCGCCAGACCCGCATGACCGCTTCGGTCATCTACTTGTCCCCCTCCAGGATGGCCCGGAGCTCCCGGGGCATCTCCGGGAGCGGCTCCCGGGCGATGGCCATCTCCCCCCGCGCCTCGCGGATCACCACGTTCACCTTCCCGAGCTGGGGGTCCATCTTCGGGTAGTCGTCGCGGGTCTGGGCGCCCCGGCTCTCCCTGCGCTCCAGCGCCGCCCGCGGGATCGCCTCGGAGACGGTCAGGAGGGACCGGAGGTCCAGGGCCAGGTGCCAGCCGGGGTTGTACTGCCGGTTCCCCTCCACCCGGACCCGCCGGGCCCGCTCCCCGAGCCCGGCGATCTCCTCCAGGGCCTTCTCGAGCTCCCCCTCGGTCCGGATGATGCCGACCAGGCCCTGCATGCACTCCTGGAGGTCCTGGTGGACGGCGTAGGGATTCTCCTGCCCGGCCCGCTCGAACGGTTCGAGGCACTCCCGGGCGAGCGCCTCTACCTGGCCCGCGTCGATGGTCGGCATCACCGCCAGGCCCTCGGCGTACTGGGCGGCGTAGAGGCCGGCGCGGCAGCCGAAGACCAGGAGGTCCGAGAGCGAGTTCCCGCCCAGGCGGTTCGCGCCGTGGAGCCCCGCGGCCACCTCGCCGGCGGCGAAGAGCCCGGGGAGCGTCGCGGCCGCGCTATCGGCGTCCACCCGCACGCCGCCCATCATGTAGTGGCAGGTAGGCCCGACCTCCATCGGCTCCTTGGTGATGTCCACGTCGGCCAGCTCCTTGAACTGGTGGTACATGCTGGGGAGCCGGCGCTGGATGTACTCGGCGTCCCGCCGCGAGGCGATGTCCAGGAAGACCCCGCCGTGGGGGCTCCCACGCCCGGCCTTGACCTCGGCGTTGATGGCCCGCGCCACCTCGTCGCGCGGGAGCAGGGCCGGGGTCCGCCGGGCGTTCTGCTTGTCGGTGTACCAGCGGTCGGCTTCCTCCTCGGTCTCTGCCGTTTCCGCCCGGAAGAACTCCAGGACGTACTTGAACATGAGCCGCTCGCCGAGGGCGTTCTTGAGGACCCCGCCGTCGCCGCGGACCCCCTCGGTGACCAGGATCCCCCGGACGCTCGGCGGCCAGACCATCCCCGTGGGGTGGAACTGGACGAACTCCATGTCGATCAGGTCGGCGCCGGCCCAGTAGGCGAGGGCGTGGCCGTCGCCGGTGTACTCCCAGGAGTTGGAGGTGATCTTGTAGGCCTTGCCGATCCCGCCGGTGGCCAGGACCACCGCCTTGGCCCGGAAGACGACGAAGCGCCCGCTCTCCCGCCAGTAGCCGAAGGCCCCCGCGATCCGGTCGCCGTCCTTCAGGAGGCGGACGATGGTGCACTCCATGAAGACGTCCATCCCCTTGTGGACGGCGTGCTGCTGGAGGGTGCGGATCATCTCGAGGCCCGTGCGGTCCCCCACGTGGGCCAGGCGGGCGTAGCGGTGGCCGCCGAAGTCGCGCTGGAGGATCCGCCCGTCCTTCGTCCGGTCGAAGAGCGCCCCCCACGCCTCCAGCTCGAGGACCCGGGCCGGCGCCTCCTGGGCGTGGAGCTGGGCCATCCGCCAGTTGTTCAGCATCTTGCCGCCGCGCATCGTGTCCCGGAAGTGGACCTCCCAGTTGTCCTCCGGGTAGACGTTCCCCAGCGCCGCGGCGATCCCGCCCTCGGCCATGACCGTATGGGCCTTGCCGAGGAGGGACTTGCAGATCAGCGCGGTCCTGGCGCCCTGGGCGGAGGCCTCGATGGCCGCGCGGAGCCCCGCGCCGCCCGCGCCGATCACGATCACGTCGAACTCGTGCGTCTCGTGATTCATAGCAACCTCAGGTCGCGGATGACGCCCATGGAGAGGAGCCGGATGTAGAAGTCGGTGAGCCCTACCCCGAACAGCGACAGCCACGCGAAGAGGGGGTGCCGCTCGTTCAGACGGGTCACGAACCGCCAGAGCCGGTAACGGCCCGGCGCCGTCGAGAAGACGTCGAGCCCCCCGCCGCAGAGGTGGCGGCAGGAGTGACAGGAGAAGGTGTAGCCGGCGAGCAGGATGACGTTCGCCCACATGACCAGCGTGCCCACGCCCACCCCGAGGCCGTCGGGGAAGCGGAAGGCCAGGAGGGCGTCCCAGGTGAGGACGACGATGAAGAGCACCGCCACGTACCAGGTGTAGCGGTGGATGTTCTGCAGGATCAGCGGGAAGCCCGTCTCGCCCGTGTATCGACCGTGGGCGTCACGGACCGCGCAGGCGGGCGGCGCCAGCCAGAAGGACCGGTAGTAAGCCTTCCGGTAGTAGTAGCAGCTCAGCCGGAAGGAGAGCGGGCCGATCAGGATCAGGAAGGCCGGGGAAAGAATCCCGATGCCCGGGAGCGAGATCTCGGGGATGCCGCCGCCGAACGTCGGGTGCAGGCACGTTGCGTAGAGGCACGGGGAGTAGAAGGGCGAGAGGTACGGCGCCGCGTAGTAGTGGGCGTTCTGGATGGCGGCCCAGGTGGAGTAGACGACGAAGCCGCCCAGCGCGAGCACGATGAGGAGCGGCTCCACCCACCAGGCGTCCTGTCGCAGGGTGAGGGCGGCCGGCGCCGAGCCCGATCGCGTGACCGTCGATGCCATCTCGCCTCCGCGTCTGGCGCTGAGCCGCAGGGGGCTCAGCGCGCGTACTGCCTCATCCCCTCCTCGTACAGGTCGCCGCCGTGGCAGTCGTTGACGACGATGGCGGGGAAGTTCTCGACCTCCAGGCGCCGGATGGCCTCGGTCCCCAGGTCCTCGTAAGCGATGACCTCGGCCTTCTTGACGAACTGGGAGAGGATGGCGCCGGCGCCCCCCACCGCGCCAAAGTAGACCCCCTTGTGCCTCTTCAGCGCCTCGCGGACCTCGCGAGAGCGACTCCCCTTTCCCATCATCCCCTTGAGCCCGAGGGCGAGGAGTTTGGGCGCGTACTTGTCCATCCGGCTGCCGGTGGTGGGGCCGACGGAGCCGATCACCATCCCGGGGCGCGCCGGCGACGGGCCGGTGTAGTAGAGGATCTGTCCCCGGACGTCGATGGGGAGGGGCTGCTCCTCGTCCATGAGGGGGAGGAAGCGGGCGTGGGCCGCGTCGCGGCCGGTGTAGAGGATCCCGCTGATCCGGACCCGGTCGCCGGCCCGGAGGGCCTCGACGTCGGCGTCGGAGAGCGGCGGCACGACCTCCTTGATCCCGTCCGGCGCGGTTTTAATCATGCGAGCGTCCCGTGGGGCGCCAAGTCGGCGAGCGGGTGGCGCGGCGGGCGGGGCGCCCCGGGAGCCGCGCGGTGCGCGTGGCATTCGATGGTGACGGCGACGGGGAGCGAGGTGATGTGGCAGGGGTAGGTCAGGATATGAATGCCGAGAGCCGTCGTGTCCCCGCCGTACCCCTGGGGCCCGATCCCGAGCCGGTTGGCCCGGTCGAGGACCTCCTTCTCGATCGCGTCCACGGCCGGGTCCGGGTTGGACGACCCGAGCTCCCGGAACAGCGCCTTCTTCGACAGGAGCGCTGCCTTTTCGAAGGTCCCCCCGACCCCCACGCCGGCGATCAGCGGCGGGCAGGCGTCGGGGCCGGCGGTCCGGATGCACTCCAGGATCCACTCCTTGACGCCCTCGAGGCCGTCGGCCGGGGTAAGCATCTTGTACTTGGAGCGGTTCTCACAGCCGCCGCCCTTGGCCATCACCATGATCTTGAGCTGGGGTCCGGGGACCAGCTCCAGGTGGACGACGGCCGGGGTGTTGTCGCCGGTATTCTTCCGATCGAACGGGGAGCGCACGATGGAGGCGCGGAGGTACCCCTCCGTGTAGCCCTGGCGGACGCCTTCGTTGATCGCCTCCTCGAGGAGTCCGCCGACGACGTAGACATCCTGCCCCAGCTCGACGAAGCAGACGACGAAGCCGGTGTCCTGGCAGTAGGGGATTTTCCGCGTGCGGGCGAGCTCAGCGTTCTCCTTGAGGAGCTGGAGCACCTGACGGCCCGCCGGGGAGCGCTCGGTCTGGAGGGCCCGGTCGAAGGCCCGGAGCATGTCCGGCTCCAGCTCGTAGTTGGCCTCCATGCAGAGCTTCTTGACGGCGTCGGTGATCGCGGAGACGTGGATCTCGCGCATGGGCCTCTCCTACAGCTTGAGCTTCTCCACCAGCTCCCGGACCGCGGCGACCGACCGCTGGAAGGCCGCGGCCTCCTCGGCGGTGAGCCTGATCCCGATGACCTCCTCTACCCCGCCCCGCCCGAGCTTGACCGGGACGCCGACGTAGAGCCCCTGGACCCCGTACTGGCCGTCCAGGTACGCCGCGCACGGCAGGATCTTCTTCTTGTCCTTGAGGATCGCCTCGACCATCTCGACGACCCCGGCCCCCGGGGCGTAGTAGGCCCCGCCGGTCTTCAGCAGACCGACGACCTCGGCGCCCCCGTCCCGGGTCCGCTGGACCAGGGCGTCGAGCCGCTCCTTCGGCAGCAGCTCGGTGATCGGGATCCCGGCGACCGTGGAGTAGCGGGGGAGCGGGACCATGCTGTCGCCGTGCCCGCCCAGGACGAAGGCGCTCACGTTCTCGACCGAGACCCCCAGCTCCAGGGCGATGAAGGTGCGGAAGCGGGCGGAGTCCAGGATCCCCGCCATCCCCATGACCCGCTGCGGCGGGAAGCCCGAGACCTTCCAGGCGAGCTGGACCATGGCGTCCAGCGGGTTCGTCACCATGATCAGGATGGCGTCGGGGGAGCGGCGGGCCACCTCCTGGGTGACGCCGCGGATGACCTCGGCGTTCTTGAAGAGGAGGTCGTCGCGGGTCATCCCGGGCTTCCGGGGGAAGCCGGCGGTCACGACGACGATGTCCGACCCGACCGTCTCGCCGTAGCCGTTCGAGCCGACCAGCCGGCAGTCGTAGCGGTGGATCGGCCCGGCCTGGAGGAGGTCGAGGGCCTTCCCCTGGGGGACCCCCTCGATCACGTCCACGAGGACGACGTCCGCCAGCTCCTTCTCCACCGTGTACTGGGCCACCGAGGCCCCGACGTTCCCCGCCCCCACCACCGTGACCTTGGGTCGCATCGCCGCTCTCCTACCCGTCCATGTTCCGGATGATGGCGCTCCCGAACTCCGAGCACTTCACCTCCTTCGCCCCCTCCGTGAGCCGGGCGAAGTCGTAGGTCACCACCTTCTCCTGAATGGTCCGCCCGAGCCCCCGGACGATGCGATCGGCCGCCTCGGCCCAGCCGAGGTAGCGGAGCATCATCTCCCCGGAGAGGATCACCGAGCCGGGGTTGACCTTGTCCTGGCCGGCGTACTTGGGGGCGGTGCCGTGGGTCGCCTCGAAGAGGGCGTGCCCCGACTCGAAGTTGATGTTCCCGCCCGGGGCGATCCCGATCCCCCCCACCTGGGCGGCCAGGGCGTCGGAGATGAGGTCGCCGGTCAGGTTCGGGGTCGCGAGGACGTCGAACTCGTCCGGCCGCGTCAGGACCTGCTGGAGGCAGGCGTCGGTGATGGCGTCCTTGATCAGGATCTTCCCCGCCGGGGGCCTGCCGCCGCACTCCTCCCAGGAGACCGCCTTGTCGGAGAACTCTCGCCGGGCCAGCTCGTACCCCCAGCGCATGAACGCGCCCTCGGTGTACTTCTGGATGTTCCCCTTGTGGACCAGGGTGACGGAGCGCCGGCCGTGGTCGATGGCGTAGCGGATCGCCGCGTGGATCAGCCGCTCCGAGCCCTCGCGCGAGATCGGCTTGATCCCGATGGCCGAGGTCTCGGGGAAGCGGATCTTCCGGACCCCCATCTCCTTCTGGAGGAAGGCGATGACCTTCCGCGCCTCCGGCGTCCCGCTCTCCCACTCGATGCCGGCGTAGATGTCCTCGGTGTTCTCGCGGAAGATCACCATGTCCACCTTCTCCGGGTGCCTGACCGGGGAGGGGACGCCCTGGAAGTAGCGGATCGGGCGGAGGCAGACGTAGAGGTCGAGCTCCTGGCGGAGGGTGACGTTGAGGCTGCGGAACCCCTCCCCCACCGGGGTGGTCAGCGGCCCCTTGATCGCGACCAGGTAGTCGCGGATGACCTCCACGGTCTCGGGCGGGAGGAGGTTCGGGGGGCAGGCCTCGCCGTAGAACGCCTTCGCCTTGTCTCCCGCATAGGTCTCGAGCCAGGCGATCCGGCGCTTCCCGCCGTAGGCCCGCTCCACGGCCGCGTCCAGGACCCGCACCGCGGCCCGCCAGATGTCGGGGCCGGTGCCGTCCCCCTCGATGAAGGGGATGATGGGGTGGTCCGGGACCTGGAGCTTGCCGTCGTGGATGCTGATCTTCTCTCCCGCCGGGATCTTCACCTTGCTGGACATGCTCACCTCACACCTCGGAGGGGGGCTCTGCCCCCCTTCCGAACCTCCCCCCGGAAGGTTGCGCGGGCCAAGCCCGCGCTCGGAGGGCGGCGAGACCTTTCCGGTGCGGTCATTTCAGAGCGTTCAGGGCAGATCCAGCCCTGAACCAGGTTATCTGTTCGTCGGTGAGGCTGTGGCGCGTCTCGATGGAAAGCGTGTGGCCGTCGCGCTTCCGCACGACGACGGTGACGGGCCTGCCGGGGCCCAGGCCCGAGAGCCCCACGATGCTCACCCGGTCGGGCTGCTCGAAGAGGTCGTAATCTCCGGGGTCGGCGAAGGTCAGCGGCAGGATCCCCTGCTTCTTCAGGTTCGTCTCGTGGATCCGCGCGAAGCTCCGGGCGATCACCGCCTTGACGCCGAGGTAGCGGGGCGACATGGCGGCGTGCTCCCGGCTGGAACCCTCCCCGTAGTTCTCGTCCCCGATCACCACCGAGCCGACCCCCTGGGCCTTGTAGCGCCGGGCGACCTGGGCGATGGGGAGGCCCGCCTCGCCGCTCAGCACATCCGTCCCCTTCCCGACCTCGGGGTGGAAGGCGTTGGTGGCGCCCAGGAAGAGGTTGTCGCTGATCCGGTCCAGGTGCCCCCGGAAGCGGAGCCACGGGCCGGCCGGGGAGATGTGGTCCGTGGTGGTCTTCCCCTTGGTCTTGATCAGGACGACGAGGTCGGCGAGATCGCGGCCGTCCCACGGCGGGAACGGCAGGAGGACCTGGAGCCGCTCGCTGGTCGGCGAGACCTCGACCTGGACCCGGTCGCCGTCCTCGGCGGGCGGCTCGTACCCCTCGAGCCCCCTGGCGAAGCCGTCCCCGGGGAGCTCTTCCCCTTCGGGCGGGGCGAAGCGGAAGGGGCGACCGTCCGGGGTCGTCAGGGTTCCGTGGAGCGGGTCGAACTCCAGGGTCCCCGCGAAGGCCAGGGCCGTGACGATCTCCGGGCTCGTCAGGAAGGAGAGCGTCGCGGCGCTCCCGTCGTTCCGTCCCGGGAAGTTCCGGTTGTAGGAGCTGACGATGGAGTTGGTCTCGCCCCTGGCCACGTCGGCGCGCCTCCACTGGCCGATGCACGGGCCGCAGGCGTTGGCCAGCACGGTGCCGCCCATCTCCTCGAAGGTCGCCATGAGGCCGTCGCGCTTGATGGTCTGGAAGATCCGGTCCGAGCCCGGCGTGACCAGGAACGGCACGCGGGCCCTGAGCCCGGCCCGGAGCCCCTGCTGGGCGACGTGGGCGGCCCGGCGCATGTCCTCGTAGGAGGAGTTGGTGCACGAGCCG
>JACPHL010000158.1 GCA_016188625.1 Candidatus Rokuibacteriota bacterium
CTCGGAGGGGGGCGCTGCCCCCCTCCGAAGCTCCCCCCCGGGGCTGCGCGGGCCAAGCCCGCGCTCGGAGCGAACCACCCAGTCTGCGAGCCGAGGGTCCTGAGCGGGAGTGTACAGCGTTACTCGGGCGGACGCCTAGGCCGGCTCCGGGCGGGTGCGAGCGGCCTACTCCAGGTAGGTGGCCAGGTCGGGGATCGCCGGGGCGAGCTGCGGCAGGGGCTGCATGACGGCGGTGTCGCGCTTCGGGGCGTAGCCGGGCGGATAGGTCCCGCCCAGCACCTTCGCCTCGAGCAGTTCCCTCGACGAGCCCTTGATCGCGGGCCCGACCGTGCCCTCCCGGGTCGGGTCCAGGTTGTGGCAGGCGATGCACTGCGCGAGGTACACCTGCTGACCGCGGGCCGCCGGGCCGTCCGCCCCGCCGCAGCCCGCCGCCGCCAGCGCGAGCGCGCACACCCACAGGGCGTCGCGTCGAGCCACTAGGCCCCGAGGTCCTGAAGGAGCGAGGCCTTCACCTCGTCCGGGATCCGAACCCGGGCCCGGGCGCCCGGATGATCCGCCACGAGGAAGGCATCGTCCTCGCGGAAGCCCCGGATCTCGGCCGGGCCGAAGCGGAACCTCACGAAGTGGACGGCGCTGAGCTTGCCGCGCTCCTCGTCCGAGTGCCCGGCCTCGAAGATCCCCGGGATCACGTGCGCCCCGCCGATCTCGATCCACACGCGCTCGCCGACGTCGATCCCCATCAGCCGATCCAGGGTCTCCTTGATGAGGGCAGGGTCCTCGATCTCGATGAACAGGGTGGCGGACAGCTCCCCCTCGCCGGGGATCAGGTCGTTGTAGACGTCGATCTCGTCCCGGACCCTGGCCTCCTCCACGATGCGCTCCGCCCGCAGCATCTCCTGGATCTGGAAGAGCACCGTCTCCCGGTTCTCGAAGAGGAAGGAGAGGTGGTCGCCCACCTGGACCCGGCGCCGGCGCTTGAGGTCGATGATCCGGCGCCGGTAACCCTCCCGCATCCGCTCGTACTCGATGAGGGGCGCGACCTCGGCGAACTCGATCTTCCGCATCAGGCCTCCTCGATCCCGTACGCCCGCGCCAGGAGTTGGACCGGGTGGAGGGGGCGAGACCCCAGGCCCTGGGCGATCTGGAGCGCCGAGAGCGGGCAGTCGGTGGCGATCTGGTCGGCCCGGGCCTCGCGGAGCTCGCGGAGGAGCGGCTCGGCGACCCGGAGCGACAACCCGTAGAATTCCCGCTTCATCCCCCAGGTCCCGTCCATCCCCGAGCAGCGCTCGACGAGCCCGACCCGCGCCCCCGGGATCAGGGCGAGGGCGTCCCGCGACTTGAACCCGATGTTCTGCGCCCGCAGGTGACAGGGGATCTGGTAGGCGATCCGGCCGATCCCGGCCTGGAAGGCCATGTCCAGCCGGCCCGCCTCGTGGCGCCGCATCAGGTACTCCATCAGGTCGAAGGTCCGCGCCGCGACCACCCGGGCCTCCGGCGAGCCGTGGAGCCAGGGGTACTCCTGCTTGAGGACGTAGCTGCAGGTCGGGCCCGGGACCACGATGTCCACCCCCGCCTCGGCCAGGGGCGCCAGGCTCCGGAGGTTGGCCTCCATCTTCGCGAGGGCCGCGTCGATGTCGCCGCCGTCGAGCCACGGCATCCCGCAGCAGCGCTGGGGCGGCAGCTCGACCGCGAGGCCGTTCCGCTCCAGGACCGCCACGGCGGCCTTACCGACTGCCGGGTCGTGGTACTCCACCGAGCAGGTGGCGAACAGGGCCACCCGCTCCCCGCCGGTCGCGCCGGAGCGCCGCCGGGCGAACCAGCGCGAGAAGGGCTCCCGAGCGAAGGGGGGGAGCTGGCGGTCTCGGTGGATCCCCACCACCCGCTCCAGGAAGAGCCGGTGCGGGCGGAAGGTGTTGGCCCAGGTCGAGAGCGGCGCGGTCAGGGTCCCGAGCCGCCCCAGCCGGTCCGGGTCGCCGAGGAGCCGGTCCTGGCGCGTCACCCCCTCGCGGCGGGCCCGGACGGCCCTGGCCCGGAGCATCACCCGCGGGAAGTCGAGGTCGAAGCGGTGGGGCGGGGTGTAGGGGCAGTGGTTGAAGCAGAGCTTGCACTGGTAGCAGAGCTCCTCCACGCGCCGGAGGTCGCCGGTGGGGAGCCGCTCGGCCTCCCCATCCACCGCCTCCTGATCGAGGCCGGCGAAGAGGTGGGCGAAGGAGGGGCAGAGGTTGAAGCAGCGGCGGCAGCCGGTGCAGATGTCGAAGATCCGCCGCTCCTCCCGCTCGAGGGCGGCCTGATCCCAGAACCCGGACGCGCGGATGTCTAGTGTCATGACGCTGGAGACCCTTGGGAGGGAAACAACGGGGCCGGACCAGTGATCCGGCCCCGTCGCGCCCCGCTGGTGCTAGATCGCCTCGGCTGGCTCCTTGCCCTGGACGTTCTGCAGCCCCTTGTTGAACCGGCCGGCGTGGGACTTCTCCGCCTTCGCCAGCGTCTCGAACCACTCGGCCAGCTCGGAGAACCCCTCCTCCCTGGCCGTCTTGGCCATGCCCGGGTACATCTGGGTGTACTCGTAAGTCTCGCCTTCTACCGCCGACTTGAGGTTCAGCTCGGTCTTGCCGAAGGGGACGTCGGTCACCGGGTCCCCCACCTCCTTGAGGTAGTCGAGGTGCCCGAAGGCGTGACCGGTCTCGGCCTCGGCCGTGTCGCGGAAGAGCCCGCCCATGTCGGGGTACCCCTCGATGTCCGCCACCCGGGCGAAATACATGTAGCGACGGTTGGCCTGCGACTCCCCTGCGAAGGCGTTCTTCAGGTTCTCCAGGCTCTTGGTCCCTTTGAGGCTCTTGGCCATGCGTGCACTCCTCCTTTCGGTTGAGCGTGAGTGAGGGTTAGCCCCGGGAGGCGCCCCTCGCCGGTCCCCGGGGGCGAGCCGTCCGGGGTCGGGCGCCCCTCCCGAGACAGTCGGTACAGTAGCCGAGGAACTCGATCCGATGACCCAGGACCTTGAACCGGCGCCCCAGCCGCCGGGGGGTCCTCGGGCGCCGCGTGGACTCGTCGGCGATGTCGATGATGGTCCTGCACCCGAGGCACACGGCGTGGTCGTGCCGCTCCTGGTTCGGCTCGTAGCGGGCCGCCACGTCGCCGATCCCCACCTCGGAGATCTCACCGACCCGCTTCAGGGCCTCCAGGGTCTGGTAGATCGTGTTGCGGGAGATCATCGGCACCCGCCCCCGAACCTCCCGGTAGAGCTCCTCGGCGGTGGGGTGCGAGCGGCTCGCCCTGAGGGCCCGGAAGACGGCCAGGCGCTGGGGGGTCAGCTTGAGACCGGCCCGCCTGAGGCGCTCGGCCAACGGGTCCAGGGGAGCGATCGTCTCGTGCCCTTTCGGTAGCATTAGGAATCAATCCTAATCAGGATTTTGTCCCGTGTCAACCCCTTTTCTTGGCCGGCCCGGGCCGATGCCTCCCGGCTCACGTTGAGGGCCCGCGGCAGGCGGGGGTATAATGTTCCGCCATGCGCGTGACCCTGATCGGCCACGCCTCCCTCCTCATCGAGACGGCGGGGGGCACGGTCCTCACGGATCCGGTCTTCTTCGACCCCTTCGAGGGCGGGGCGGTGACCTCCTGCCCCGAGCGGGAGGTGGACCCCGGGAAGCTCCCCGAGGTGGACTACCTGGTCGTCTCCCATCGTCACGCGGACCATTTCGACATCCCGTCCCTGGCGCGCGTCCCCCGGGGCTGCCAGGTGCTCTGCCCGCGGGATCCCCTCATCCTGTACGCCCTGGACCGGCTCGGCTTCGGCCGGGTCACCCCGGTGGACCCGATGCGCCCGCTCCCCGCCTTCGACCTCCAGCTCTTCCCCACCCGCTCCGAGGAGCCGACCGTGCGGGAGTTCGGGCTCGTCGTCGCCGACGGGTCGGGGACGCTCTGGAACCAGGTGGACACCGTGCTCTCCCTCGCCACGATCCAGGCGACCGTCGCCCGCTTCGGGGCCATCGACGCCCACATCGCCCGTTACGCCAGCCAGAACTTCGACTTCTTCGAGGGGCGGGCCGCGGGCTTCCCCTACGAGGAGCACCAGCGGAACCTCGAGACCGTCCTCGCCGTCCGGCCGCGGGTGGCGGTCCCGGGCTCGGCCGGGTTCAGGTTCGCCGCCCCGCACGGCTGGCTGAACCGTTACCTCTTCCCGGTCTCCTCGGAGCGGTTCGCCGCCGACCTCGCCGGGCTCGAGCCGGCGATCCGTCCCCTCCTCATGAGGCCGGGGGACGCGCTCGATATCGAGCGCGGCGAGGTCCATCACTCCCAGGGGGCCTCACCCTTCTGCCGGACGGTGCGGGATGACACCGAGGCGATCCGCTTCGACCCGACTGCCCCCATCCCGCCCCTCGAGGACCCGAACCCCGACGGCTACCCGGAGGCCGAGATGGAGCGGGTGATCGGCGGGTTCCTGGAGCGCCTCCACGGCTACGCGGTCGCGCAGGCCGACCGGCGTCTGACCCTGCCCGACCGCTACCGGCGCGCCCGGGCGCTCTACGAGCTCGAGGTCATCTTCCCGGCCGGGCGTCGCCGCTGGCAGCTCGACTTCCGCGCCGACCCCCCGCGCCTCGACCCGGACGGGACGGCTGAGGCCCACGTGGTCCACCGGATCGCCGCCTCCGCCCTCACCGGCTGGGTCCTCCGCCGCCGGGGGTACCTCTACACCCGCGCCTACTCCCGGCGGTCCTCCACCCTCTACCGGGTCTACGGCGACGAGGCGGGCGTGGAGGTCCGGCCGGTGACCCTGCCGGACCTGGCCATTCACTACCTCCTGAACGTCGCCGAGGACGCCGCCGACGCGGCCCGCCGGCGGATCGACCTCGAGATCGAGGCCTGCCCCGGGGCGGGGCAGTCATGAAGGGGACCCTCGTCAACGTCGTCGCCGTCCTCGCGGGGAGCGGGCTCGGGCTGGCCATCGGAGGGCGGCTCCCCGAGCGCTGGAAGGGGATCATCACGGACGCCCTCGGCCTGGCCACCCTCGTCATCGGGGTGAAGCTCGCCCTCCAGGCCCAGAACCTCCTCATCGTGATCGGGAGCCTGGTGGCGGGCGGGCTCCTCGGGGAGTGGGGGGACCTCGAGGGGCGGCTCGAGCGGTTCGGGGAGTGGCTCAAGAGTCGGACCGGGGCCCAGGAGGGGACCTTCGCGGCCGGCTTCGTGACGGCGAGCCTGGTCTACTGCGTCGGGCCGATGACCGTGGTGGGCGCCATCCAGGAGGGGATCGACGGGACGGCCGACATCCTCTACGCCAAGTCGATGCTGGACGGGGCGGCCTCGGTCGCCTTCGCCTCCACCCTGGGGCTCGGCGTCGCCTTCGCCGCCCTGACGGTCCTGGTGGTCCAGGGCGGCCTCACCCTCCTCGGGGGCCGGCTCGCCTTCCTCCTGGACGAGAAGGTGCTGAACGAGCTGACCGGGACCGGCGGGGTCCTCATCCTGGGGATCGGGCTCCTCCTCCTCGACGTCCGCCGACTCCGCGTCGCCAACTTCCTCCCCGCCCTCCCCCTCGCCGTCCTCCTGGCGACCCTGTTTCGGTAACTCGGAGGGGGGCTTCGCCCCCCTTCCGAACCTCCCCCCAGGGATGCGCGGGCCAAGCCCGCGCTCGGAGCGGACCACCCCATCCGCGAGGCGAGGGTCAAGAGCGCGCGATCTTCTGCTTGCGCGTGGGAGGCCCCGCCGGGGGTTCCCGGGCGAGCGA
>JACPHL010000152.1 GCA_016188625.1 Candidatus Rokuibacteriota bacterium
CCCCCCCGATGAACCCCTGGAGCTCGGGGAACTCGCGCACGCTGCCCGTCAGGAGGTCCGCCTTGGCCAGGAGGGCCGCGCGGCGGGCCGCCGCCCGGTCGGCCTCCCCCACCCCCGCCGCCAGCGAGTCGACGAGGGCGACCAGCCGCTGGGTCTTGTCGTAGAGCGTCCCGAGCCGCTCCTGGAAGATCACGCCCCGGAGGGCCGGCACCCGCTCGGCCAGCGGCACCTTCTGATCCTCCCGGAAGTAGAAGTCGGCGTCCGCCAGGCGGGCCCGGACCACCCGCTCGTAGCCTCGACGCATGGCCTCCAGGACCGCCGGGGCCTCGGTCGGCAGGTTCGAGACGGCGACGAAGACCGGGAGCAGCCGGCCGTCGGCCTCCACCGGGACGAAGCGCTGGTGGTGGCGGATCGGGGTCTCGAGCAGGGCGCGGGGGAGCCTGAGGTACCCCTCGGGGAAGCGGCCGAGGACGGCCTCGGGGGCCTCGACCATGTAGGTCAGGGTCTCGAGCAGCCTGGCGTCCAGGACGGGGGTGCCCCCGGCGGCGTGGGCCGCCTCTGCCACCTGCTCCTGGATCACGGCCCGCCGCCGCTCGGGATCGAGGAGCACGTGCCGGGCCGCGAGCCCCTGGAGGTAGCCCTCCACCGAGGTCACGGGGAACGGCCCCGGGGCCAGGAAGCGGTGCCCGTGGCTGGTGGCGGTCGCCTCGACCCCGCGCAGGGTGAGGGGGAGGGGCCGACCGCCGTAGAGCGCGAGCACCCAGCGGATCGGGCGCACGAACCGCGCCTCGCCCTGCCCCCACCGCATCTGCTTCCCGAACGGGAGCGCGGCCAGGAGCCGCTCCAGCAGGTCCGGCAGGACGCGCTCCAAGGGCTCGCCGGGGATCTCCCGGACCGCCGCCACGTACTCACCGCGCTCGGTCTGGACCCGCCGGAGCTCAGCGACCGGGATCCCCTGGGCGCGCGCGAACCCGATGGCAGCCTGCGTCGGGTCCCCGGCCTGGTCGAAGGCCCGGGCGGCCGGCGGCCCGATCGCCCGGCGGGTCTCGGCCGTCTGCCGGTCCGCCAGCCCTCGGACCAGAAGGGCGAGCCGGCGCGGGGTGGCGAACGCCTCGACCGCGGCGAAGCCCAGGCGCTCGGCCTCGAGCAGGGCCGGGGCCTGGGCCCGGAGGGCGGCGAGGGCCTCGGGGAGCTCCGCCGCCGGCATCTCCTCGGTCCCCAGCTCGAACAGGAGATCCGCGGTCACCGGCCGGCGCCCCCGAACGCCTTCATGAGCGGGTACCCCAGCTCGGCCCGCTGCGCCAGGTACGCCTCGGCCACCTGCCGCGCCAGAGCGCGGATCCGCCCCAGGTAGGCCGTCCGCTCCGTCACGCTGATGGCCCCGCGCGCATCCAGGAGGTTGAAGAGGTGGGAGGTCTTGAGGCAGTAGTCGTAGGCGGGGAGGACCAGCCCCCGGCGGATCAGGCGGTTCCCCTCGGCCTCGTACAGCTCGAAGAGCCGGGCGTGCAGCGCGGGATCGGCCTCGTCGAAGTTGAAGCGCGAGAACTCCACCTCCCCCTGGCGGTGGACCATCCCGTAGGTGACCCCGTCGGTCCACACCAGGTCGAAGACCGACTCCACCCCCTGCAGGTACATGGCGATCCGCTCGAGCCCGTAAGTGAGCTCCGCCGAGACGGGCCGGCAGTCGATCCCGCCCGCCTGCTGGAAATAGGTGAACTGGGTGATCTCCATCCCGTCGAGCCAGACCTCCCAGCCGAGGCCCCAGGCGCCCAGGGTGGGGGCCTCCCAGTCGTCCTCCACGAAGCGGATGTCGTGGGCGAGGGGGTCGATCCCGAGGGCGCGGAGGCTCTCCAGGTAGATCGCCTGGATGTCGTCCGGCGAGGGCTTGATGATCACCTGGAACTGGTAGTAGTGCTGGAGGCGGTTCGGGTTCTCGCCGTAGCGGCCGTCGGTGGGGCGCCGCGTGGGCTCCACATGGGCCACGCGCCAGGGCTCCGGGCCCAGGACCCGGAGGAAGGTCGCCGGGTTCATGGTCCCGGCGCCGACCTCGAGGTCGTACGGCTGCTGGAGCAGGCACCCCTGGTCCGCCCAGTACGCCTCGAGCCGCCGGATCACCTCCTGGAAGGTCACGGCCCTCTCCGGGCGACCGCCCGGGTCTGGGCGATGAAGCGAGGGACCCGGAGGGCAGAGCCGATCAGCGCGGCCAGGTAGCGCTCCAGGAGCCCTTCCAGCTCCCGCCCCGCCGCCGGGGCGAGGGGGGTGGCGAGCCGCTCCTCCCAGGAGGAGGTCTGGAGGCGACGGAGGGTCGCCAGCGCCGGCGTGGAGAGCGGCAGCGCCCCCTCGGCCCGGCAGCGCGCGCAGGCGAGACGTCCCTGGGTCGCGTCGAAACTCCAGGCGCCCGCCCCGACCGGCCGCCGGCAGCCGAGGCAGCGGTCCAGCCGGGGGCGGTGGCCGAGGAGGTCGAGGAGCCGGAGGGTGAAGGCGAGGTGGACCCGCCGCGGGCTCCCCCGCTCGAGCGCCCGGAGCCCTCGCAGGAGGAGGCCGAAGAGCGCCGGATGGGGGTCGCGCTCGGCCGTGAGGCGGGCCAGGGCCTCGACCATCGCCGCCCCCTGCCCGAGGCGCTCCAGGTCCTCCCGGAGGGCCTGGAAGGGGCGGTGGACGTCGAAGTGGTCGATCCTGACCAGGTCGCGCTGGGCGGGCTCGAAGGCGACCAGCTCCCCCCAGGTGAAGAGCTCGAGGGCGGCGCCGAAGCGGGAGCGTCCCCGGCGGGCCCCCCGGGCGACCCCGCTGAGCTTCCCGAGCTCGCGGGTGTAGAAGGTAACCAGCCGGTCCCGCTCGCCGAGGGCGCGGCGGCCGATGACGATCCCCTGGGTCTTGATGAGGCTCATGAATCCTCGGAGGGGGGCTGACGCCCCCCTTCCGAACCTCTCCCCACCGGTTGCGCCGGCAAAGCCGGCGCTCGAAACGCCGAAGACCAGGGCGGTGACGTGAAGTGTCTCATGAGGTCAGAAGATACCCGAACTCGCGGAGAGCGCGCTCGTCCCGCCTCCAGTGCCAGCGGACCCGGACCTGGAGCTCCAGGTAGACCTTGATCCCGAAGAAGGCCTCGAGCTCCCGCCGCGCCGCCTGCCCGATCCACTTCAGCATCCGCCCCCCCTCGCCGATCACGATCGCCTTCTGAGGTTCCCGCTCGACGAAGATGACCGCCCGGATGTAGAGGAGCTCGCCCCCCGGTCGCTCCGTCAGCTCCTCCACCCGGACGGCCGAGGCGTAGGGGACCTCCTCCCGGGTGAGGAGGAAGAGCTTCTCCCGGATGATCTCGGCGACGAAGAAGGTCTCCGGCTGGTCGGTAGTCGTCCCCTCGGGGTAGTAGGCCGGCCCCGGCGGCAGGGCCTCCAGGATCGCCGCCTCCAGCCGGTCCACGTTGGTCCCCGCCGTGGCCGAGATCGGGACGATCTCCCTGAAGGGGTGGCGGACCCGGTAGGCGTCGATCAGCGGCAGGAGCCGCTCCTTGGGGGAGACCAGGTCCACCTTGTTGAGGGCCAGCTCGGTGGCCTCGCCGACCAGGCAGATGAGATCCACGTCCTCGAGGGCCCGGAGGGCGGTCCGGATCATGAACTCCCCGAACCTGCCGGGGGGCGCCCCGAGCCCAGGGGTGTCCACGAAGACGACCTGGGCCCCGGGCAGCGTCTTGATCCCCGTGATCCGGTTCCGGGTCGTCTGCGGGCGCGGGGAGACGATCGCCATCTTCTGGCCGAGCAGGCGGTTCAGGAGGGTCGATTTCCCCACGTTGGGGCGGCCGACGAGGGAGACGAAGCCCGAGCGGTGCTCAGGCGACGTGGAGGGTCCGGGGCGGTCTGGCATGAAGGCGCGAGAGGATCTCGAGCTCCCGGGCGTGCATCAGGCGCGCCTCGCCCGGGTCCCGGTCGTCGTAGCCGACCAGGTGGAGGAGGCCGTGGATCAGAAGGAGGTCCAGCTCCGCGGCCAGGGAGTGGCCGAGCCGGCGGGCCTGCCGCTCGGCCGTCTCCACCGAGATGACGACCTCGCCGAGGACGGGGGCCGGGCCGTCCAGGGGGAACGCCAGGACGTCGGTCCGGCGCCGGACGCCCCGGTAGCGGGCGTTGAGCGCCCGGATCCGGCGATCGCCGACCAGGGTCAGGCTCACCTCGTGGTCGGCCGCCCCGAGGGCCCGGAAGGTCACCCGGGCGGTCCGCCCGAGGCGGGCGAGGTCCACCGGGCGCCGCTGCCGGTTGTCGATGGCGATCACGGCGCGCGCTCCGCCGCGGGCCCCTCCCGCCCCTGGAGGCCGTACCCCTCGTAGGCCTTGATGATCTCCGAGACCAGCTCGTGGCGGACCACGTCCTTCTCCGTGAAGTAGACGAAGCGGATCCCCTCGACCCTCTTGAGGATCGCCTGGATCTCGATCAGCCCCGAGGGGCGCCCCGCCGGGAGGTCCACCTGGGTGATGTCCCCGGTGATCACCATCTTCGAGTTGAAGCCGAGGCGGGTCAGGAACATCTTCATCTGCTCCGAGGTGGTGTTCTGGGCCTCGTCCAGGATGATGAAGGAGTCGTTGAGGGTCCGCCCGCGCATGTAGGCCAGGGGGGCGATCTCGATGGCCCCCTTCTCGAGGAGCGTGGCGACCTTGTCGGCCTCCATCATGTCGTAGAGGGCGTCGTAGAGCGGGCGCAGGTAGGGGTGGACCTTCTCGTAGAGGTCGCCGGGGAGGAAGCCGAGGCGCTCGCCGGCCTCCACCGCCGGCCGCGTGAGGATGATCCGGGAGACCTCCCGCTTCACCATGGCGGAGACGGCCATGGCCATGGCGAGGTAGGTCTTCCCGGTCCCGGCGGGCCCGATCCCGATCACGACGTCGTGGGCGCGGATGGTGTCGATGTAGCGCTTCTGGTTGATGGTCTTGGGGGTGATCTGCTTCTTCCGCGACGGGACCGCGATGGCGTCGAGGAAGATCGTCCGGAGGTCGGCCCCCGGGTCCTCGGCGAGGATCCGGAGGACGGCCCGGACCTCGTAGCTCGCCACCGGCATCCCCGCCTGGACGAGGCCCTCGAGCTCCCGGAGGACCCGCTCGGCCCTGGCGACCTGCCGCTCCTCCCCCTTGAGGACGATCTCGCTCCCGCGCGCCGAGATCCGGAGGGCGAGCTGGGTCTCCAGGACCCGGAGGTTCTCGTCGTTCCGTCCAAGGAGCGGCTGGAGATCGGTCTCCGAGGCAAGCTGGATCCGGCGGGTCACCGTCTCAGCCATCACTCCTCCTCGGCCTCCACCCGGAGGCCCAGCTCGGCGAGCTGCGCCGGGCTGACCGGGGCCGGGGCCTCGGTGAGGGGGCAGGTCCCCTTCTGGGTCTTGGGGAAGGCGATGACGTCGCGGATCGAGTCCGTCCCGGCCAGGATGGCGACCAGCCGGTCGAGCCCCAGCGCGATCCCGCCGTGGGGCGGGGCCCCGTACTCCAGGGCCTCCAGGAGGAACCCGAACTTCGCCCGCGCCTCCGTCTCGCCGATCCCCAGGACCTCGAACATCCGCTGCTGGAGCCGGCGCTCGTGGATCCGGATCGAGCCGCCGCCGATCTCCTGGCCGTTCAGGACGAGGTCGTAGGCCTTCGCCCGCACCCGCCCGGGCTCGCTCCAGAGCAGCTCGACGTCCTCGTCCCTGGGTGCCGTGAACGGGTGGTGCATGGCCTGCCACCGCTTCTCCTCCTCGCTCCACTCGAGGAGGGGGAAGTCGAGCACCCAGCAGGGGCGGAACAGATCGGCCGGGATCAACCCGAGCCGGGCGGCGAGCCCCGCCCGGAGGCGGCCCAGGACCTCGGCGGCGAGGGGGAAGGCGTCGGCGACCAGCAGGAGGAGGTCGCCCGGCTGGGCGCCGAGCCGGGCCGCCAGCTCCCGGGTCAGGGCGGAGTCGCCGCGGAAGAGCGCCACCGAGGCCTGGGGCCCGCCCTCGGCCAACCGGACCCAGACCATCCCCCGCGCCCCGGACCCCTTGGCCTCCTCCACCAGACCGTCCAGGTCTCTGCGCGAGAGGCCCCCCGCGCCCGGGACCCGGAGCGCCTTGACGACCCCGCCGGCGTGGACGGCCTGGGCGAAAACCTCGAAGGCCGCGTCCCGGAATAGGTCCGAGCAGTCGGCCAGCTCGAGGCCGAAGCGGAGGTCGGGCTTGTCCGAGCCGTAGCGCGCGCGCGCCTCGTCCCAGCCGAGGCGCGGGAAGGGGCGCGGCAGGGCGATCCCCCGGACGGCCTGGAAGACCTCCACGATCATCCCCTCCACGATCGGCAGGAAGTCGTCGCGGTCGAGGAAGGCGGTCTCGATATCGATCTGGGTGAACTCCGGCTGGCGGTCGCGGCGGAGGTCCTCGTCGCGGAAGCAGCGGACGATCTGGAAGTAGCGCTCCAGGCCGGCCACCATGAGGATCTGTTTGAAGAGCTGGGGGGACTGAGGGAGGGCGTAGAAGTGGCCGCGCGCCAGCCGGCTCGGGACCAGGAAGTCCCGCGCCCCCTCCGGGGTGGACCGGGTGAGGAACGGGGTCTCCACCTCCACGAACCCGGCGGCGTGGAGCGAGGCCCGGACCGCCTGGTAGACCCGGTCGCGGAGGAGGAAGTTCCGGAGGAGCCGGGGGCGCCGGAGGTCGAGATAGCGGTACCGGAGCCGGACCGCCTCGTCCACCTCGACCCCCTCCTCCAGGTGGAAGGGGAGGGGCTTCGACTCGTTGAGGATCCGGACCTCGCCGACCGCGACCTCGATCTCCCCGGTCGGGAGCTGGGGGTTCGCGGTCCCGGGTGGGCGCGCCTGGACCGTCCCCCGGACCGCGAGGACGTACTCGCCCCGGACCCGGCCGGCCGCGGCGTGGGCCTCGGCGCCGGTCGCCGGGTTGAAGACGCACTGGGTCACCCCCTCCCGATCCCGGAGATCGACGAAGATCAGCCCGCCGTGGTCGCGGCGCCGGAAGGCCCAGCCCATCAGCGTGACGGCGGCGCCGGCGTCGCCGCCGCGCAGCTCGCCGCAGGTGGGGCTCATCCTGGCCTCCCGAGCGCGGCCAGCTCCTCCGGGAGCCGGTCGAGGGGGATGGCGCGCTGGGCCCCGCTCGCCATGTCGCGGAGGGTGGCCCGGTCGGCCCGGAGCTCGTCCTCGCCCACGATGACCACGTAGGGGACCCCCAGGCGGTGGGCCCGCTCCAGCTCGCCGCGGAGCTTCCGGCCGTAGGCCACCTCCACCCCGACGCCATGCCGGCGCGCCGCCTGGGCCAGGGGGAGCAGGGCGGTCAGGGCCGCCTCGCCCAGGGGGATGAGGAGGGCGGTCGGGAGCGGGCCGTCCGGGCCCGCGCCGAGGAGGAGGGTGACCCGCTCGACCCCGATGGCGAACCCGATCCCCGGGTCGGGCGGCCCCCCGAGGGCCTGGATCAGCCCGTCGTAGCGGCCGCCGCCGGCGAGGGCGTTCTGCGCCCCCAGCTCCTCGGTGAGGACCTCGAAGGTCGTCCTTACGTAGTAGTCGAGCCCGCGGACCATCCGGGGGTTGACGCGGTAGGCGAGCCCGAGGGCGTCCAGGTAGCCCCGCACCCGCTCGAAGTGCTCCCGGCAGCCCGGGCAGAGGGCCTCGAGGATCGAGGGGGCCTTGTCGATGAGGGGCTGGCAGCCGGGGCGCTTGCAGTCCAGCACCCGGAGCGGGTTTCGCTCGATCCGCCCCCGGCACTCCGGGCAGAGCTCGCCGGCGTGCTCCCGGAGATAGGCGGCCAGGCGCTCCCGGAAGGCGGGGCGGCAGGCCTCGTCGCCGATGGAGTTGACCTGGAGCGCCAGGCGCTCCGCCAGGCCGAGGGCGCGGAAGAGCTCCATGAGCATGCCGATGACCTCGGCGTCCAGGGCCGGGTGCGCCTCCCCCAGGGCCTCGACGTTGATCTGGTGGAACTGCCGGTAGCGCCCGGCCTGGGGGCGCTCGTAGCGGAACATGGGGCCGAGGGTGTAGAGGCGGACCGGCTTGGGTTGGACGTGGAGGCCGTGCTCGATGTAGGCCCGCAGCAGCGAGGCCGTGGCCTCCGGGCGGAGGGTCAGGCTCTCTCCTGAGCGGTCCTGGAAGGTGTACATCTCCTTCTCGACGATGTCGGTCGTCTCCCCGATCCCCCGGGCGAACAGCTCGGTCCGCTCGAAGAGGGGGAGGCGGATCTCTCGGTAGCCGTGGGCCTCGAAGACCCGGCGGGCCTCGGCCTCCACCCGCTGCCAGCGCACGGTCTCGCCCGGGAGGATGTCCCGGACCCCGCGGACGGTCCGGATCGGCCTGGGCTGGGTCATGGCTTGAGGTAGCGATCCTTGAGGCGGACGTAGTTCCGGGCCGGACGGCGGATCAGCTCCAGCTCCTCGTCGGTGAGCGTCCGGGCCGGCCGGGCCGGGGCGCCCAGCATGAGGGTCCGCCGCGGGATCCGGGTCCCGGGGGGGACGACGGAGCCGGCGGCCACGATGGACTCCTCCTCCATCACCACCCCGTCCAGGACGATGGCGCCGATGGCGATCAGGCAGTGGGAGGCGATCCGGGCCCCGTGGAGCCTGACCCCGTGCCCGAGGGTGACGTGGTCGCCGATCTCGATGTCGTAGCGCTCCGCCATGACGTGGAGGACCGAGCCGTCCTGGATGTTCGAGCCGCTCCCGATCCGGATCCGGTTGACGTCGCCCCGGAGGACGGCGTGGAACCAGACGCTCGAGTGCTCCCCGATCTCCACGTCCCCGATGACCTGGGCGCTCTCCTCGACGAAGGCGGTGGGGTGGTTGCGGGGGGACCGGTCGCCGAACGCCCGGATCATCGGCGGCCTTCGACGGGCCCGCGCGGACGAGGGCGGGGAGGGCGGGGGCTTGGGACGACCGGACTCACGAGCCTCGGGCCAGGAAGATCCGGCTCTCGCCGCCCCCGCCGCGGGGGTCCGCCCGCTTGGCGACGGCGACGAGGAGGCTCGGGGGCGTGCGCCCGAGCACGGCGACGCCGCTGACTACGCCGTCGAACTGGGGGCCCAGGGTCTCGAGGGTCAGCTCGTCCTCCTGGCGGCGGAGGATCACCACCTCCCCGGCGGTGAACCCCTGGCCGGCCGCGAGATTCCGGGGGACGAGGACCTCCTCGACCCCGTCCCCGTCGAGATCCCGGGCGAAGAGGTTCGGCTCCGGGGCCTCGACGCCCGGCCCGCCCCCGCCCACCCGTACCGGGGAGCGCCAGAGCTCGATCCGGCCGCGGGCGACGACCAGGCGGCGGTCGGCGTCGATGTAGACCAGCTCGCGCCCTCCGCCTTTCGTGAGGCTCGCCAGGACCGCGCCCGTGGCCCTGAACCCCGCCGGGACCTCCACCGCGCCTTCGGGGGTGAGCCGCCCCTCCTGGTAGCGGTACCGGACGACCCGGCCCGCGGCGAGGCGCCCGGCCTCGGAGCCCTGGCCCCAGAGGGTCTCCTTCACCCCGTCGCCGTCCTCGTCCACCGCCAGGAGGATCGCGGGGATCCCGTCCACCAGCGGGCGCACGGGCGCCGGCGGGGCGGCGAGGATGAGCGAGGCCGGCCCCACGCCCGGGAGGGAGCGGTTCACCGCCACCGCGAGCCGGTCGGGGCCCTCGAGGGCCACGAACTGGACCCCCAGGATCGCCCCCGCGGCCGGGCGCCAGCTCCCCTCCGGCCGGAGCCCCTAGGGCGTCAACCGGTAGAACGAGACGCTCTCCCCGTCGGTCAGCACGAGCTGGGGCGACGCCCCGGCCGCGCGGGGCTCGGCGGCATCCACGGCCAGGGCGAACTGCCCGAGGCTCCCGATCTCGGCGAGCGGGAGGGCGTCTCCCCTTCGCCTGTCCCGGGGGCTGGCGAAGAAGCTCCGGAGGATGGCGCTCCGGGCGAGCGGCACCGGCTCGCCCCCGGCCTTGATGGCATCGGGCTCCGGGGGCGGGGACGGAGGCGCCGGTCGCCGAGGAGCGAGGGCGAGCCGAGCCAGGGTTCCCAGGAGCTCGGTGGCGGTCATGAGCGGACGCCGCTGCGCCAGGGAGAGGAGCCGGACCTCGAGGGCAGTCTCGGTCGCGGCCGGGCGGAGCGTGGCCACCAGGAGGTAGTCCACCCCGAACGCCCGCCGGAACTCGGCCAGCCGATCCCCGGCCCCCAGCACTCCGTCGGCCGACAGGACCTCCCCTGGGAGCCCGGCCTTGAGGCGATCGGCGAAGATCGGGCGGAAGCGCCCGGTCGCCTCCAGCTCGCTTGCCAGCGCCGCGGCCAACGGATCCTCGCCGCCCCCACCGGCCGCCTCAGGCCTCGTCAGGGTGAGGAGCCCGAGCCGGATCGGCCCGCGGGCCGTCCGGACCCGATCCCCGGGTCTCGGCATCGCCCCTGGCGGGGGCTCGAGCAGCCTGGCCGTGGCGTCCCCCTCGCGGACCGCCTGGACCGCCACCCGCCCGAGGGGCTCCTCGACGTGGCCGAGGAGCTGGCCGGTCCGCGGGTGGCGGAGCTCCCGCCCCCGCCTGAACAGGATCAGCTCAGCCTCGACGGGGAGACCATCCCGCGCCCCGAGCCCGATCCGGACCGTCCCGCCCTGGACCTCCAGCACCTCCCCTTCGATCTCGGGGAACTGACGGAGCACCGCCTGGACGAGGGGGTGAAGCGGGGAGGGGCTCGACTCCTGGGACTCCTGGGCCGACGGCGAGGCGGCCATGAGAAGGCCGAGGAGCGCCAGGCCGGCGGAGCGACGGAGCATCGGGGAGGTCGGGATCGGGGCGGGGGCGACGCTGCTCAACGGGCCTCGATTCCGTCAGGGATCCCGGCGTCGGGGGTCTCCTTCCGAGGGGGAGCGAGGCCGAGCCCACGCGCCTCGGGGGTGCCGCTCATCGGGGCCGGGGAGCAGACGACGAGGCCGAAGCTCATCCGGATCATCGGCCCACATTCTACCACCCGGCCCCGGGGGCAGCAAGGACGGCGCGCGGAGGCGGCGCCTTGACACCTCGGGGGGGTCGTGCTATCTAAACGGAGCAGAACGCGATCGAAAACCCATCTCGGTGGAGGGCCAGCGTGCCGACCTACGAGTACGAGTGCGAAGGGTGCCGTCGGACCTACGAGATCCGGCAGCGGATCTCCGACCCGCCCCTGACCGCCTGCCGGGAGTGCGGGGGGCCGATCCGGCGGCTCCTCTCCCCGGCCGGGTTCATCCTGAAGGGGTCCGGCTTCTACGTCAACGACTACCCCTCCGAATCCCGGAAGAAGGCGGCCGAGGCCGAGAAGAAGGGGTCAGACACGAAGGAGGCGTCCGCCGCTCCGGCCCCCGCCCCTAAGAGCTCCGAGTCGCCCGCACCTTGACCGCGGCCCCCGGCCCCGCCCCGAGCGC
>JACPHL010000146.1 GCA_016188625.1 Candidatus Rokuibacteriota bacterium
CCAAGCCCCCGCGGGTCCTTGGGGTCGAGGAAGAGGTTCTTCTTCCCCGCAAGGTCCCAGAGGGAGACGTGGAAGTGACTGCCGTTGCCGGTGAGCCGGGCGAAGGGCTTGGGCATGTGGGTGGCGATGGCCCCGAAGCCCTGGGCCACCTGGTTCGTCATCATCTTGAAGAAGGTGTAACGATCCGCGGTGGTCAGGGCGTCGGAGTACTTCCAGTTGATCTCGAACTGGGCGTTGGCGTCCTCGTGGTCGGAGGCGTAGGGTTCCCAGCCGAGCTGCTCCATGTAGCGGACGAGCGTCCGGAGGTACCCCATGTTGGCGGCGAGGCTCTTGAAGTCGTAGCAGGGCTTCTCCATGGTGTCCACGCCGGCGGGATCGAAGGGGACGACGGTCCCGTCCGGGAGCCGCCGCACCAGCATGTGCTCGGCCTCGACCCCGACGTTCATGATGTAGCCCTCGCGCCGGAGCTCGGCCAGGGCCCGCTTGAGCGCGGTCCGGGCGCAGTAGGGCCACGGCTCGCCGTCCACGGTGATGTCGCAGGCGAAGCGGACCACCCCCTCCTCCCACGGGACCGGGGTGTAGGAGTCGAGGTCGGGGACGGCGATCATGTCGTGGGAGTGCGGCCCCTGCCCCATCCCCCACACCGCCGCCCCGGCGAACCCCGCGCTCCCCTCGACGAAGAGGTCGAAGGCCCGGGCGGGGACCCCCTTGCAGCGCGGGGTACCGTGGATGTCCACGTACTGGGCCAGGAGGTAGTCCACCTTCTCTTTTTTGAGCCGCTCGCGCACGGCCTCCTTGGTCATCTCCTCCTCCTCCGTCCCCGGCCGGCCTCAGTGCGACACCGCCGCGGCGGCCTTCTCGCCGACCAGGGTATCGTCGTAGAACCGCGTCAGGGAAAACGGCTTGATCAGCTCCGGGGTCCGGCCGGTCGCGATCAGCTCGGCGATCCGCTTCCCGGCGACCGGGCCGGCCTTGAACCCGTAGGTCCCCCACCCGACGTCGAGGATGAACCCCTTGAGCCCCGGGACCTCCCCCAGGATGGGGCTGTAGTCCGGGGTCATGTCGCAGATCCCCGCCCACTGCCGGAGCACCCGTACCCGGCGGAGGCAGGGGAAGAGCTCGAGGGTGTGGGCCGCGGTCGCCTCCAGGAACGGCAGGGTGGAGCGGGAGCTGTAGGAGCTGTAGGGGTCGATCTCCGAGCCGATCACCAGCTCCCCGCGGTCGGTCTGGCTCACGTAGACGTGCAGCGTCGCCGAGACGATCACCTTGTCGAGGAACGGCTTGAGCGGCTCGGTCACGAAGGCCTGGAGCGGGTGGGTGACGATGGGGAGGTGGAGCCCCACCATCTTCGCCACCGTGGAGCAGAAGCCGGCGGTCGCGTTGACGACCACCCCGGCCCTGATCTCCCCCCGGCTGGTGAGCACCGAGGTGACCTGGCCGTTGGAGGTCCCGATCCCCACCGCCTCGGTGAAGGGGTGGATCGCGATCCCCATCCGGTCCGCCCCGCGGGCGTAGGCCCAGACCACGGCGTCGTGACGGATGATCCCGCCCGGCGGGTGGTAGAGGGCGGCGAGCACCGGATAGCGCGGGCGCGGGGAGAGGTCCAGGGCGGGGACGAGCCGCTGGATCTCCTCGGGCCAGATGAGCCGGCTCTCCACGCCCATGAGCTGGTTGACCTCGGCCCGGACCCGGAGGCCGTTGATGGCGCTGTCGGTGTGGGCCAGGGTGAGGTGCCCCTGCTGGGAGAAGAGCAGGTTGTAGCCGAGGTCGGCCGCGAGCCGCTCGTAGAGCTTCACCGACTCGTCGTAGAAGCTCACCCCCTCGGGGGTCCGGTAGTTGGAGCGGATGATCGCCGTGTTCCGCCCGCTCGCCCCGCTCCCGAGGTACGACTTCTCCAGCACGCAGACGTCGCGGACCCCGGCCCGCCCGAGGTAGTACGCGGTCGCCAGGCCGTGGACCCCGCCCCCGATGATGACCACGTCGTAGCGATCCCTGAAGGGGCGCGGGCGCCACATCGGCGTCTTCCGGAAGAGCTGCCACATCGCGGGCTACTCCGGGCCGAGGAGCGGCAGGGCGGCGGTCCCGACCGGACCGAGGCCGAGCTCGCGCCCGGCCTCGAGAACCGCCCCCCAGACGTACTCGGCGACGTCGCGGGCGACCAGGAGGAGATAGCCGGGGTGCGGGCCGGGATCGTGCCGGACGACGATGGCGTGCACTTTAGCGAGTGGCGCCTGGGCCACGGCGAGGTTCGGGAACGCCTCCGGGGAGAGGTCGAGGGGCAGGAGCCTCGGCAGCAGCTCGGGCGCTCGAGGGCCGGCCACGCGGAGGGCGGCGAGCGCCGAGGTGAGGTCGGTGAGATGGGCGCAGGCCCCGGCCAGCCGGTCGGCCAGGCGCGCGGCGAGCCGGCGGGGGTCGCCCGGGGCGGTGAGGAGGAGCCACTCATCCGGGGCCAGCGGCAAGGCCAGGGCGGCGACTGGAGCCTCCCCATCGAGCCGGAGCCGCCGGGCCAGCCCGTTCAGCCTGCCGTTCCCCGAACCGCCGAGGAGGGCCGCCGCGTCGCGGCCGCGGAGGGCGAGCTTCCCGAGGGCGCTCGCATCGAGGAGCCCGATCCCCTCGCGCACCCTGGCGGCCTCCGCCTCGGGCGCGGTGTAGCTCCGGGGGATCCGCCAGCCGTCCGCCTCGGTCCAGACGACGCCGAGGGGTTCGTGGACCTCGTGGAGGGCCGAGCGCCGGATCGGGGTGAAGGTCGCCGCCTGCATGGCCGCTAACTCTTGAGCCGGGCCCCGTCGGGGTCGTAGAAGGGGCGCACGACGACCCGGCCGCGAGTGAGCCGGCCCGCGCTCCGGATCCGGATCTCCACCCCCTCCTGCGCCAGCTCCGGCGGGATCCAGGCCATCCCGATCCCCCTTCCCAGGGTCGGGCTCCACTTCGAGCTGGTCACCCGCCCGATCGGGCGGCCGTCCGCCACCACCGCGTCCCCCTCACCGGGGACCACGCCGTCGAGCAGCTCGAAGCCGACCAGCCGCTGGCGGAGGCCCCGGGCCCGGGCCGCCTCGAGGAGGCGCCGGCCGATGAAGTCGGGCTTGTCGAGCTTGACCGCCCAGGCCATGTCGGCCTCCAGCGGGTTCGACAGCGCGTCGGTGTCGTGGCCGGGGATGAGGTGGAGCTTCTCCAGGCGGAGGACCCGCTGGGCCTCGACCCCGAAGGGGCGGATCACGTGCTCCCGCCCGGCGTCGAGGAGGAGATCCCAGAGCCAGGCCCCGTACTCGGCGGGGGCGTGGATCTCGTAGCCGAGCTCCCCGACGAAGCCGATCCTGAGGAGCAGCGCGGGCACGCCCCCCACCAGCGCCTCCCGCACCGCCATGTACGGAAAGGCCCCGGGGGAGAGGTCGAGGTCGGTGAGCCTGGCCAGGACCTCGCGGCACTTCGGCCCAGCCAGGTTGACGGCCGCGTAGGCCGAGGTGACGTCGGCGACGTGGACGCAGCGCCCCGTCCCGGCCAGCCACCACTCGAGCCACTGCCCCACTGCCTCGAGGCTGCCGGTCCCGGTGGTGACAAAGAAGCGATCCTCGCCGAGCCGCGCGGTCGTCCCGTCGTCGAGGATGATCCCGGCGTCGTCGCACATGACCCGGTAGCGGATCCGCCCCACCGCGAGGTCGGCGACCCGGCCGGGGTGGATCCACTCGAGGAAGGCCGCCGCCTCCCGGCCCACGACCTCCAGCTTGCCGAGGGTGCTCACGTCGATGACCCCGACCGCCTCCCGGACCGCCCGGACCTCGGCCTCCACCGAGGTGTAGAGGAGCGGGCGCTTCCAGGCCCCCATGTCCATCCAGGTGGCGCCCAGGGCGGCGTGACGCGCGTGGAGCGGGGTGCGCCGGACCGGCTCGTGGTGCGGCCCCGCCAGGACGCCCAGGGGGACCGGCTGGACCGGCGGGCGGGCGGTGGTGGTCCCGGTCTCGGCCATCCCCCGCCCGGTGAGCCTCGCCGTCACCCCGATAGCCGGGAGGTGGCACATCTTCCCCTGGCAGGGGCCCATGGTCACCGTCGTGTAGCGCTTCAAGGTCTCGAGGTGATCGAACCCCTCCCGCACCGCATCGGCGAGATCCTTCTCGGTGACGTCCTCGCAGAGGCAGACGAAGCGCTTGCGGCCGACGGAGGGAACGCTCGTGAGCTGGCGGACCCGGAGCCCCCGGCGGAGCCGGGCCCGGTGGGCCTCGACCTCGGCGCGGAGCGTTGCCATCCGCGAGGCCTCCCCGCCGCCCAGTCCGAGGGCGGACGCCGCCTCGAGCCCGGCCAGCCTGCCGCCCAGGAGGGCGAACCCGAGGTCCGAGAGGCCCGTGACCGCGCCGGCCGCGTGGACCGAGGAGGCCAGGGCCTGCGGGACCACGGCGTCCAGGGCCGGGTCGTAGCCGAGCCGGCCGTCGGCCTGGGCCAGGAGGGCGCCGGCCGGCTCCGGGGTCGTCGAGACCGCGATGAGGTCGCAGGCGATCAGGCGCTCGCTCCCCGCGACGGGATCCCCACCCGCATCGAGGCGGACGAGGAGCGCGCCCTCGACGTGGCGGCGCCCGCGGGCGTCGTGGATGGTCGCTCCCGCGAAGCACTTCACGCCGGCCGCGGCCAGGGCCTCGGCGGCCGGCGGTAGCTCGGGCCGGGCCTCGGCCACCGCGGCGACCTCCACCCCGACGGCCAGGAGGTCCTGCGCCACCGCCCAGCCGTGATCGGCGTTGGTCACCACGACCGCGGCCCGGCCGGGGCGGACGCCGTCGAGGGTGATCAGGCGCTGGAGCCCGGTCCCGAGGAAGACCCCGGGGAGGTCGTTCCCCTGGAAGACCAGGGGGTGCTCGAACGCACCGGTGGCCACGATGAGCTGTCGCGGTCGGACGCGGTAGAGCCGGCGGCCCTGCATCACCCCGAGGAGCAGCCCCTCGTAGACCCCGAAGGCGGTGGCGGTCTGGAGGCGCTGGATCCTTGGCTCGCCCTCGACCTCGGCCGCGAGGCGGCGGGCGGCCTCCCAGCCCGCGAGGCCGGCGAGCCCGCCGGGACCGTCCACCCGGCCGAGGCGGGTCCTCAGCGCCCCGCCGAGGAGTGGCTGGTCATCCACGAGCAGGACCGACGCGCCGAGGCGCGCTGGACGGTCTCGCCGCGCGCCCCGGGAGTCCGCTCGAGGTCCAGCTCCCCGAGCCCCGCCAGGTGGCGGAGGACCCATTCATAGGCCGGCCAGAGCCGCCGGGGATGGATGAACGTCTTGTAGTAGAAGCCGACCGGGAGGAGGCGATCGAACTTGTCGATGACGGAGAACAGGTCGCGCTCGAGGGTGGGCCAGGCGTTCTGGTGGCGGACCCGCATCCCGTCCCGGACCGGCTCGACGCAGGTGCGGACGCTCGGGGTGCCGTCCACGTTCATCAGGCAGTTAGGGCAGCGCCCGGCGCAGCAGAGGAGGCCGCGGGGGCGGTGGTACTTGAAGCCGCGGCTGAAGATCCTGATCCCGGCCGCGTAGAGGGCCGCCGCCACGCTCTCGCCCTCGCAGGCGGGGATCGGCCGCCCCTCGAAGTCGATCGTGACCCGCCGGGCGCGATCGACGAGCTGGGCGGGATGGGCCGGGAGCCGGGGGTCGCTCACTGGTCCACCTTGGGGGGGAGCGGCGTCGCTCCTCCCCCAAGCCCCCCCACCGCCCGGGGCCGCAGTGGGGTGGCGACAGGGAGAGGCGGGTGGCTCATCCGGCGCCCTCCGGCTTGTCCTCGGGCCAGAAGGCCTCCAGCACCGCGTTGGTCCGGGTGTCGCGGACGGCGAGGAACCAGCGCCGGCACCCCTGCCGGTGGTACCACCACTCCTTGGCGGGCCCGGCGACGTTCCGGCGGGCGTAGAGGTAGTCCGCCCACTCCTGGTCGGAGACCGTGGGCGGCGGCCGCCGCTGGAACTCCCCGCCGTAGCGGAACTCGTAGACGTCGCGCGGCCCGCAGTGGGGGCAGGGCACCAGGAACGACATGCGTTACTCCACCATCCTTGCGCGCGCGTGACTCACCGTGGCGGCTGGCTGTAGTAGTCGGTGAACTCGCCGCGTTGCAGCTTGCCCGCATAATGGCTGACCCGGTCCACGATTGCGGCGAAGAAGGCCTTCCCGGCCGCGGCGCTGGCGTGCTCCGGGTGCCCGATGATCCCCGAGTGCCGGTCGGGCCCGATCCAGGCCCGCCACAGCAGCACGGGGGGCTGATGGTCGCCGAGATCCCACCCCGCCGGGAGGCGGTTGGCGGCCCGGATCGCCTCGAGGTTCACCCGCTCCGGCCGGAGGTGGAGTTGCAGGGACGTCTCGAGCTCGCAGGCGTGGGCCATTCCGCCCCGATCGGATTTCCGGAGACGATTGATCTCATCACGGGCGATCTCCCAATAGGAGCCGGTGGCCAGGACGAGATCCGGGATCTCCGAGTGGAAGCGGTCCATGGTGCTCCGGGCCACCGTTTCCATGATCGAGTAGTTGTGGCGGTGACCGTTCAACATGAAGAGCTTCCGAAGGCCGGTCCGGATCAGCGATTCGAGGATATCGGACAGCACACGATCCAGGGTGTCGGCCTTGAGCGTGAGGGTGCCGGGATAATGCGTCCAGGTGGAGGAGTAGCCGTACGAGACCGTCGGGGCCACCAAGGCCCCGGCCTGCTCCCCCACGGCCACGGCGATCTCCCCCACGGTGTGCGCGTCCACGTCGAGGGGCAGCCCGGGGCCGTGGGCCTCGACGGTGCCGATGGGAATGATCACCACCGGGTTGGCCTTCACGGCCTCCTCCACTTCAGGCCACGAGAGGTCTGCGAGTCTCACGACGGCACCTCCTTGCGGACGGCTCGGTCCACCGACGCGCGCCTGGCCCCGAGATAGGCGCCCAGGACTTTCGGATCGTCGAGCAGGTCCGCCGCGCGACCTTCCCGGACGATCTTGCCGTGCTCCAGGACATAGGCCCGGTCCGCGACCCCCAGGGCGAGACGGGCCATCTGCTCCACGACGAGCGTGGTCACGCCCTGCCGCCTCAAATCCTCGATCACCCCGAAGATCTCCCGCACAAGGAGCGGAGCGAGGCCCAGAGAAGGCTCGTCCATGAGGAGCAGTCGGGGGCGGGACATGAGTCCGCGGGCGATGGCCAGCATCTGCTGCTCGCCTCCCGAGAGGGTCCCCGCCAGCTGCCGCCGACGCTCCCGGAGTCGCGGGAAGAGGCTCACGCAGCGATCGAGATCCTCGCCCGCTTCCCCTGGCCTCCGGCTGTACGCTCCGAGGAGCAGGTTCTCATGGACGGTCAGATGCCCGAAGACTTGCCGGCCTTCGGGCACGAGGGAGAGGCCGCGCGCCACCACCTCGTAGGCCTCCCGGTTGGCGATGTCCCGTCCTTCGAACATGATCGTGCCCCTTTGGACCCTGAGGAGACCCGCGATCGCCTTCATCAGGGTGGTCTTCCCTGCCCCGTTCGA
>JACPHL010000147.1 GCA_016188625.1 Candidatus Rokuibacteriota bacterium
ACCGCGCCGCCGGAGGTTGGAACGCCGGTCAAGGCCAAGGTGGTCCTGGATACGCACTCGGTACCCTTGGACAGCATCAAGCTCGAAGAGGCCGTGGTCCTGCGGGCTGACGGCGCCGACCTCGCGCCGACCGCCGTGGAGGAGGCTGCAGGGGGCGGCCATCACCGGTCCGCCGTGCTGATCTTCCCGCCCCCGGCCCGGGCCGGGGAGGTGAGGATCGTCGTCAAGGACGTCGGCGGCGTGGCCGAGCGCAGCTTCGCCTGGGTGCTGCCGGCGCGCTGAGAGGGGGGAGGTGCGGGGGATCCGTGTTGGGCCGGAATTCAGCCGCTCGGAGCCCGGGCGCAGGCCGTCCGGAGGGGAGACCGGTGATGCGTGAGCGCCTCGCCAACGAGCCGCAGCTCTTCGCGGTCCTCCGAGGCCTGACCCTGCTCGGAGGGGTCCTGGCGCTCCTCGTCGTGCCGCCCAGCCCCGAGCACCAGGGGCATATCGCGCCGCTCATCGCCGTCTTCGTCGTCTACAACGCCGCCCTGCTGGCCGTCCTGGCCCGGCGGGCCCGGGAGGCGCGCGCGATCTTCCTCGCCGCGCTGGGCGCGGACCTGGCCTTCGTCTTTCTCCTGGTTTGGCACTCGGGCGGGGTCGAGAGCCATTTCGACCTGCTCTTCTACCTCCTGGTCGCCCTGTACGCGTACTACTTCGGCCCCGGCATCGGGATGCTGGCCGCCGCCCTCGCCGCGGGACTGCTCGCAGCCGCCAACTGGCTGGTCCCGCCTGCCGCCCCCTGGCCCCACGTCGGCTTCCGCGCGGTGCTCCTGGGCCTCCTCGCCCTGCCTTTGGGGCACGTGGCGGCCAGGGAGCGGGCGGCGCGCGCCGGGGCCGAGCGGCTCAACGCCGAGCTGCGAGGGGCCCTGGCGGGGCTGGAAGCGGCCAAGGAGCAGGCGGTGCGCGCCGAGCGCCTGGCGGCCGCCGGGCAGATCGCGGCCAGGATGGCCCACGAGGTCCGGAGCCCGATCAGCGCCATCAGCCTCAACGTGGAGATGCTGGAGGAGATCGTCGGGCGCTGTCCGGGGCCGATGATGGGGGACGCGGGCGACCTCCTCCACGGGATCCGGGCCGAGGTGGGACGGCTGGCGGGGCTGACGGATGAGTACCTGACCTTCGCCCGGCTGCCTGAGCCGCGAGCCGAGGAGGACTCGTTGAACGAGATGCTCGGGGAGCTGATGACCTTCATCAGGCCGGAGGCCGAGCGGCGGGGCGTGACGCTGGAGGAAGCGTACGACCCGCTGGTCCCCCTCTTCCCCTTCGACCGGGACCTCCTCCGGCGGGCGGCCCTGAACCTCGTCAAGAACGCGATCGAGGCGACCCCCCGCGACGGGCGGGTCCGCGTCGCGACGCGGCACGACGGCGGCTGGGCCGAGATCGCGGTCTCCGACACGGGGGGCGGGATCGACGCGCGTCTCGCCGCGCACCTCTTCGAGCCGTTCTTCACCACGAAGCCCCGCGGGACCGGGCTCGGGCTCGCCATCGCGCGCCAGATCGCCGAGGAGCACGGCGGGACCCTGGCCTGGGCCAACGAGCCCGGCGGCGGGGCCCGCTTCACCCTCCGCCTCCCGCCGAAGGGGGCCGGCCGTGGCTGAGCCGACCATCCTCGTGGCCGACGACGAGGCGGGGGTGCGCGAGAGCGTGGGTCGCGCCCTCCAGCGCGAGGGGTTCCGCGTGGTCCCGGCCGAGGACGGCCAGGCCGCGCTCGACGCCCTCCGCCGCGGCGGGGTGGACCTCCTCCTGGCCGACCTCCGGATGCCGGGGCTCGACGGCCTCGAGCTGCTCCGCGCCGCGAAGCTCATCACCCCCGAGGTCGAGGTCATCGTCCTCTCCGGCCACGGGACGGTCGAGGAGGCCGTGGCGGCGATGAAGGAGGGCGCCCACGACTTCCTCACCAAGCCGTTCGAGCGGGCCCAGCTCGTGCGCGCCGTCCGCCGGGCCCTGGCGCACCGCGCCCTCGTCCTCGAGAACCGGGGCCTCCAGCGCCGGCTCGACGAGCTGGTGGGGGCCGGCGAGATCATCGGCGAGAGCCCCGCCATCCAGCAGGTCCTCGGACTCGTCAGGCGGGTCGCCCCCACCTCCGCCACCGTCCTGATCCAGGGGGAGAGCGGGACGGGCAAGGAGCTCTTGGCGCGCGCGCTCCATGAGGGCTCCCCGCGGCGCGGGCGGCCGTTCATCCCGGTCAACTGCGCGGCCCTCCCCGAGACCCTCCTCGAGTCGGAGCTCTTCGGCTACGAGCGCGGGGCCTTCACCGGGGCCCAGGCGCGGAAGGAGGGGCGGTTCGAGCTGGCCGACGGCGGGACGCTCCTCCTGGACGAGGTCGGCGACCTCTCGGCCGCGACCCAGGCCAAGCTCCTCCGCGTCCTCCAGGAGGGGGAGTTCGAGCGGCTGGGCGGTACGCGCACCCTCAAGGTGGACGTCCGGCTGGTGGCGGCGACCAACGCCGATCTGGCCACCCTGGTGCGAAAGAAACGCTTCCGCGAGGATCTCTTCT
>JACPHL010000150.1 GCA_016188625.1 Candidatus Rokuibacteriota bacterium
GCAGCCGACGGCCTTCCCCCGCTCCAGGGCGCGCGGGAGCCCCCCGGCGATCGACATGTGGGCCCCGAGGTTCACCCCCCTGATTTTAGCACCGCTCAAGGCGGGAGGCGTCGGTCCCGAGCGGAACGTTAAGCGGAGCGGCGCGGGCCCCCGTCGTGAGCGAGCCGGGTGGGGAAGCCGGCTCACGGGCTCAGAACGAAGGAGGAGGGGCCCCGCCCGGCGAGCCACAGACGGGTGCGCCGTGGAGCGTGTGGAGCGAGGGGCCGAGGTCTCCCCGGGGGCTGTCGGGGCTGAGCGAGCGGGGCACCACGGCGCGACCCACACGATTTCCTGAAGACCCCTTCTGATGAACCTCGGGGCCCACATGTCCATCGCCGGCGGGCTCCCGCGCGCCCTGGAGCGGGGGAAGGCCGTCGGCTGCTCCATCGTCCAGCTCTTCCTCAAGAACCAGGTCCGGTGGGCTGGCCGGCCGCTGACGGCCGAGGAGGCGGCGGAGTTCACGCGGGTCCAGGCCGAGACCGGGATCCGCACGGTCTTCGCCCACGCCACCTACCTCATCAACCTCTGCGCGCCGGATGAGAAGGAGTGGGCCCGCTCCGTGGACGCCTTCCACGACGAGCTACTCCGGGCCGAGACCCTCAGGCTCCCCTTCGTCATCATCCATCCGGGCTCGCACAAGGGGGCGGGGCTCGACGCCGGCCTCGAGCGGATCACCGCCGCCATCGATGACCTTCACCGCCGGACCCAAGGCCTCGGGGTCCGGATCGTCCTCGAGAACGCGGCGGGGGCGGGGAACCTGGTCGGCTCCCGGCTCGAGGAGCTGCGCGGGATCCTGGAGCGGGTGCGGGAGCCCGAGCGCCTCGGCTTCTGCCTCGACACCTGCCACCTCTTCGCGGCCGGCTACGATATCCGCACCCGGGAGGGGCTAGCGGCCACGCTCGATGCCTTCGACCGGCTGATCGGCCTGGACCGGCTCCGCGCCTTCCACCTGAACGACGCCAAGAAGGGGCTCGGGTCGGGGCTGGATCGGCACGAGCATATCGGGCAGGGGCAGATCGGCCTCGAGGCCTTCCGTGCCCTCCTCAACCACCCGCGGGTGGGCGGTCTCCCCATGTCCATCGAGACCCCCAAGGCGGAGGACTGGGATCAGCGGAACCTGGCCACCCTCCGCGCCCTCCGCGACAGCGGGGGGGCGGGGCTCAGCGGGCGCGGGTCACTCCCACCTTCGGGCAGAGGCGCTCGATCGGGCAGCGGGAGCAGTAGGGGGAGATCGGGCGGCAGACGGTCTGGCCGAAGCTGACCAAGAGGTCGTTGAACTCGATCCAGTAGCGGCGGGGGAGCCTGGCCCGCAGGGCCTGCTCGGTCTCCTCGGGAGACCGCGTCCGGACGTAGCCCCAGCGGTTGGCGATCCGGTGGACGTGGGTATCCACGCAGATCCCGGGTTTCCGGAACCCTCGCGTCACCACCAGGTTCGCCGTCTTCCGGCCGACCCCCTTCAGGGTCAGGAGCGCCTCCAGGTCGTCCGGTACCGCGCCGCCGAATCGGTCCATAAGGTCCTGGCAGACCCCGAGGATGACGCGCGCCTTGGTCCGGTAGAAGCCCACCGGGAAGATCGCCCGCTCGATCTGCCTCGGGGTGAGGCGGAGCAGCGCCTCCGGGGTCGCGGCGAGCCGGAAGAGCCGGCCTGCGGCCGGGCCGGTCGTCTCGTCCTTGGTCCTGAGCGACAGGAGGCAGGCGATCAGGATCCGGAAGGGAGCGTGGTCCTCGACCTCCACCTGGGCAATGGCGGTCTGGCTCCATCTGGGGGCCCTGGCCTTGAGGGTTCGGATGACGCGGGGGATCGCCCCTGGCGGCATGAGGCCACGCCGGCCCCGAGGCGCCTTTTTTCCATGTTCAATGTTTGCCTTCTGATACGATGAATTAGGCATCGCCCCTTAAGACTTATCTTCGATCGACTCGAGGAGGGCTGTGGCGGCCTTCCGGTGCTTGGCCATGTAGTCGGGCAGGGAACTGGGGTTCTTCTCGCCGAGGAGCCGCCGCAGCTCCCGCCTCGCCTCGTCGTAGCGCTGCCTCTTGATCAGCAGCTTGGCCAGGTCCAACCGGATGTTGGTCGCGTGGGGGTCGAGGTCCAGGCCCTTCCTGAGGTGTTCCTCGGCCTTCTCGAGGCTCCCGCCGAACAGGGCGGGCACCTCCAGATAGAAGACGCCGGCCAGGCCGTGGCCCTGTGGGTGCTTGGGGTCGAGCTCGAGGATGGTCTCGATCTCCTGCTTCAGGGTGGGGATCAGGAAGAGCGACCGGAGCACGCCGTGGGTCTGGCCCCAGCGCCCGACGTTGGCCGCGTACCAGAGGTGGGCGTCGGCGCTCCGCGGCGCCAGCTCCACGCCCCGCTTCGCCACCTCGCGCCCCCGCTCGTAGGTAGCCAGCTTCTCCTCGCGGTCCCGGGCGCGGACGTCCCCCCAGGCCAGGTAGATCCGGGCCAGGAAGACGAAGGCCTCGGGCTGGGGGTCCTCGCGGAGCATCCGCTCGAGGAGGTCCCGCGCCCGGTCCAGGCGCTCCGGGTCCTCGTGGTAGCGCGCGACGAGCGCGTGCGCCTCGGCGAGCGGGGACTGGGCCGGGGCGGGGGTCGGGGGAACCGTCAGGGCCAGGGCGAGGGCGAGCGCGCCGAGGAGCGACCCGGCTGTCACACGCCCACGTTACCCGGGGGACCTCGGGGTGTCAATGGATACGGCCTCACGGGCCCATGCTAAAATAGCCCGGTGTTTCACCGTCTCACGGGGATCCGCCTGCCGCTGCTCATGTTCCTCGCCCTGATCCCGGTCTTCGGCGCCGAGCCGTAGCGGTCAGGATCATGCATATCCGGTTCTGGGGCACCCGAGGATCCCTGGCGAAGCCGGGACCCGCCACGCTCCGGTACGGCGGTAACACCGCCTGCGTCGAGCTGCGGGCGGCTGACGGGACCCTCGTCGTCCTCGACTGCGGGACCGGCGCCCACGGCCTGGGGCAGGCCTTGCTGGCCTCCGAGCCGCGCCCGCTGCGCGGCCACCTCCTGATCACCCATACCCACTGGGACCACATCCAGGGCTTTCCCTTCTTCGCCCCGCTCTTCGACCCGGAGACCGAGTGGGATATCTATGCGCCTGGCGGCCTGGGGAGGCGCCTGGAGGAGACCCTGGCGGGGCAGATGGAGTACTCCTACTTCCCGGTCACCCTGGACCAGCTCGGCGGCACGATCCGCTACCACGACGTCGGGGAGGGAGTGTTCGAGGTCGGCGGCGTGCATGTGGTCACCCGCTATCTGAACCACCCGGCGCTTGCCCTCGGCTACCGGTTGGAAGCGGGCGGCGTGTCGGTGGTCTACGCGGTCGATCACGAGCCGCACGCCCGACCCGATCGCGAAGCGGGCCTCGCCAGGGGCGCCTCGCGCGCTGGACCGGCTCGTCGAGGCCTGTCGCCAGCGGATCGCCTCCCGCGGCGGCGCCCTGGAGGTCTTCGCCGCCGCGGAGGGCCAGGAGATCGAACTCGCGGAGCGCCCGGTCGCTCGAGCTCCCGCCGCCGCGGTCGGGTCCGTGGGAGATGGGGGCGCCGCGACCACCCCGGCCCCACCCGGGGTGGTCAAACCGACCGAGGGCGCCACGCCTCCGAAGACCGTTCTGGTCGTGGACGACGACCCCGACATCGTGCAGCTCGTCATGCGGGCGCTCCGGCCCGAGGGGCTCCGGCTTCTCTCGGCGGCCGACGGCGAGTCGGCCCTGGAGATCGCCCTGCGCGAGGGGCCGGACCTGATCCTGCTGGACTGGCTGCTCCCCGGGCGCGACGGGCTCGAGGTCTGTCGCGCCTTGCGGGCCTCCGACGATCCGACGCTGCGCGGGGCACCCGTGGTCCTGATCACCGCGCAGACCCGGCCGGAGCAGATCGCGGCCGGCTTCGCCGCCGGGGCGACCGACTACCTGGCGAAGCCCCTCACGCCGGCCTACGTCCGCTCTCGTGTCAGGGGCTGGCTGCTGCGCGCGCCCGGGGGCGGTGCCTCAGCCGGTCGCGCGGATTGACGGGCGCGGAGGCGGTCGCCGGATGGAGGGGAGCCCGAGACCGTCCCGTTTGAGCCCCGGCATGCCGGCCCCGTCCCTGACCCTCCCGCGGGCGGGGGGGTCGCCGTGGCGCCTCGAGGAGGCCCTCGCGCGGGGCCCGGTGCTCCTCGCCTTCCACCGGGGGACCTGGTGACCGAACTGCCGGGCGTCCCTGGCCCGGGTGGCCGGGGTGCGGGAGGCGCTCGAGGCGCGGGGGGTCCAGGTCGTGTTCATCCTCTGCCAGAACGCGGCCCGGGTGGAGGCCTGGCTCCGCGCCCACCCGCAGCCGTTCCCGCTCCTGGTGGATGCCGACCGCCGGGCGGCGAAGACCTACGGGGTCTGGCACCCCCTCGGCCTGGCCGCCCTCAACATCGCCCGCCCCGCGCTGTTCCTCATCGGCACGGACGGCCGGATCCGCTGGGCGCACGTCAGCCGTCACCAGAGGGACCTCCCCGACCCCGAGACCCTGCCGTCCCTGATCGACCGCGCGCTCAAGGAGGGGTGAGAGACCGATGGTCCGCCTCGGCTACTTCCTCCTGATCCTGGCGCTCGGGGTCTGGCTCGGGGCGATGACGTTCTTCTCCTTCGCCGCGGCCCCTATCGCCTTCTCCGTCCTGGAACGCGAGGCGGCCGGGCGCCTGGTCTCCGCGGTCTTCCCGATCTACTACGCGGTCGGGGGCGGGCTCGGGGTCGTGGGGCTCGTGGTCAGCCTCGTGATGGCGCTCGGGGCCCGGCGGGGCCGGCCGCTCCTCCTCGGGATCGCGGCCCTCCTGCTGCTGGCGGTCGCCCTCACCGTCTACGCCGGCGTGGTACTCCTCCCCGAGACCCAGGAGGCCAAGGCCCAGGTCCGGGCCGCACCCGCCGACGCCGGGGCGAGCCTCGAGTTCACCCGGCTCCACCAGCGGGCCGTCGTCCTGAACCTCGTGGTGATGCTCGCCGTGCTCGCGGCCCTCGGCCTGGCGGTCCTCGCGCTCCCGGCGTGGCGGGGATCCTGAGGGAGCTTCGGCGCATGACCGCCCCGCGGCGGGAGTACCACTACCGGGTGGACCGGGAGGGGCGACTCCTCCATGAGGGGTCGGAGATCGTCGATCCGGCGGTCCTCCGCCTCTTCTGGCGGACTCTCCACCGGACCGAGGACGGGCGCTGGCTCTCGGTCTGCCAGGGGGAGCGGAACTGGGTGGAGGCCGACGAGACCCCGTTCGTGGTCCAGCGGCTCCGCCCGAGCCTGGACGAGGCCGGACGGCTCGTTTCCGCCGAGCTGGTCCTGCTCGGCGACTACCGGGAGCCGCTCGACCCGGCGAGCCTTGCCGTCGGCCCGGGCGGGCTCCTGACCTGCGCGATCCGCAGCGGCTCCTACCGGGCCCGGCTCGGCCGGCGCGCCGCGCTCCAGCTCGCCCCGTACCTCGTCGAGCGCGACGGCAGGGTCTTCCTGACCATGGGCGGCCGCGCCCACCAGGTCGTCGGGGCCGACCATGCACGGGACCTCATCGGCGAGTCCGCCACCGGCCTGCCCAACGGGTAGCCCAACCACCACACATCTTTTCTCTTGACACCACACATATTTATCATACTATAAATGTGTTCAAAAGGTGTTACATGGCTCGAGTCAACGTCTTCTTGAAGAATGACCTCCTCAAGGCAGTGGACGAGGAGGCTACTCAGGCCGGCATGAGCCGGAGCGCCCTCATCCAGCGGGCATTGACGGCCTACCTGGAGGCGCAGCGGGCGGCGAGGGAGGAGGCCGAAGCTCGGCGCCGGAGGGAGGAAGCCTGTAAGAAGATGGACGCGTTAGC